>JAGMEZ010000622.1 GCA_023127905.1 Caldifarciminota bacterium | reverse complement strand
ATATTCAAAAGAGGAATTCCATAATCTATTAAGGAAAAATCTTATTCTCAACAGTGATGACCCAGTTATCTGCCGAAGCAGTACTATAAAAACCTTCCATTTAGCAAGAAACCCTCGTTCCAAAAGGGTAACAAAGTTAATAGTTGAAACGGAGACAGACAAACTTATCCTTTCAGGACTTGACATCCGAAAAACATTAAAAGAAAATAATAAGATCCTCTTGAGCAATTATTTTTATATTGAGACACATAATGATTCCATCATTATATTTGGAAGGGGCGCTGGGCACGGATGTGGAATGTGTCAATGGGGTGCTATAGGAATGGCACAGAAGGGATACAGCTACAATGAAATACTAAAACATTATTACAGGGGAACGAATGTTAAAAGAAAATACTAACAATTTTCTTGCTTCTCTTTCATTAATTAAAAAATTTCTTCCTTACACTCTTCTTGTTGTTGCCATATTTCTCATTCTCCAGTGCGGGGCCAGAAGAAATGCCACCATAAGAGAAGAAGGTCTTATTATAGGAAAGATTAATTTTATAGGAAATAAATCAATTAAAGGTAGTCAATTAAAGAAAACAATGAAAATAATTAAAGAAGGGGATCTGTACAGTGAATACAAAATCAAGGTTGGTCTCGATAACATAATCTCTTACTACAGAAGTAAAGGGTTTTTTGATTCAAAAATAACATCCCAGAAGGGAAAGTTTTACCCAGAAAAAAATCTCATAGACCTTTTTTTCACTATAGAAAAAGGTGAAAGGGCAATAATAAAGAAGATTACGTTTAGAGGTAATGAGAGAATCGATTCAAAAAAACTCTTTAAAGCAGTTATCATCTATAGAAACGAACCATACGATTTCTTAAAAATCTTTACATCAAAGTATAATATTACTTCTCTTTATGCCCACAAAGGATACATTTATGCTGATGTAACAATATCTCCTGAGGATAGTTTTATGATAGATAACAATCTCACATTCATCATTGAGGAAGGGGAAAGAGTTTATGTGAAAGATGTCAAGATCGAAGGCAATAAATCAGTAAGGAGAAGAATAATTGAAAGGGAAATATTAATAAAGCCTGGGAATTTTTATTCACCACAGAAGGTCTATGCTTCTCAACAAAAGATATATGCAACAGGTCTCTTCGATGATGTTAAATTCGAAATTGAGGGTGTCAAAGAAAAGAGAGATGATGTTGTTGTTATTTTCAGGGTTTTAGAAGGAAAGACAAAATGGATTTCCTCTGGTTTAGCATTTCAAACACCAAACAGGATTACAATGGAGGCAGGCTGGGGACACCAGAATCTTTTCGACAACAATCAATCGATTAGGATAAATTATAAATATACCTTCAACCTGAAGAAAGAGAAATGGGGAAATCTTGATATATACTATACTGAACCATATCTTTTTAGTACACATTTAAAATTCAATCTTCATCTGTTCAACGAACGGGAACAAACAATTATAATAGAAGATAAAAGAAGTTCAACCTATTTCAGCAACATCTACGGAATGACTGGTAGAATAGGTCATTCTATTAATCTTTCAACGGAGATCATAGGCGAGTTAAAATTCAAGAAAGCGTTCATAAATATTATTGGTGATTACAAACCTGAGACGAATTATTTAACAAATTCAGTACTCTTTGCATATTCACAGGATACAAGAGATAACATCTTTAATCCCAGAAAAGGACTACTGTCATTAACATCTGTTGAGTTTGCTGGAGGCTACTTCCTGAAGGGAGATAACCACTTTAGACGATATATTCAGGATATCAGTTGGTACAGGAGAGTCACGAGGCGTTCGGTACTGGCAACAAAAATAAAAATTGGATATACAGTAGCTTTAACGGAAAATACTGGTGAGTCCATTTCAGTGGATGAAAGATTTGAACTCGGTGGAGCAAACTCACTGCGGGGTTATTCTGAGAGTTCTATTGGTGTACGTGATATAAGAGGTAAATACAGCGGTATTTACCTAATAAATGGCGGGGAAGAATTCAGGTTTCCAATCTATAAGATGATTGGTGGAGCTGTTTTCTTTGATTGGGGCGGTTTATGGTTGAGTAAAGAGCATATAAAGATAAAAGGGATAAAGGTTGGTATAGGCTTTGGATTACGCTATAATACAGTTATCGGACCAATGAGGATTGATTACGGCTACAGGCTAACAGATAGATCAGAAAATTACAAAGGGAATCTATATTTAGCAATAGGGAACGCATTTTAATGGCAAAAAGAAAGGTTTTATGGCCCATTTTTTCATTTATTATACTCTTATCAATATTCTTTACTATAATTTCTTTCCTCGTTTCAAAGACCGACTATGTAAAACTACAAGTTGAACAAATATTCAGAAACATCTTTGAGTCGAATTTCAATGTAAAAGTGGAAATTGGCGAAACCGAAGGCAACATACTCACAGGATATACATTCAATGACATCAAACTTTTTTCTGATGATTCCCTTATCATCGGCAAAGCTGATTATATTGCTGTTGAGTTTAATATTTTTGCATTGCTTAGGAAACAAAAAACAATCGAGAGAATATTAATAAAAGGACCTTCGTTCGATTTCACAAAAAAACAGCCTCAAATGCTTCTAAAGAAAAAGGAAGAAGCCCCCAAGAAGAAAAAGAAGAATGGGCAGACAGAAAGTTTTGGTTTTAAGAATGTAACGATTATTAATGGTGATATTTCCTTACTGTATAGAAACAAAATACATACTGTTAAGGATCTCAACATCGAAGGAACAGTATATCTTTCATCAACCAAAAAAAGGATAACACTTACGAAATGTGTTGCAAAACATCCTTATATAACAGATATAAAATCTTTCTCTGGAACTGTAACATTCAAAGATGAATTTATTTCTTTCTATAATTGTTCCCTCATAACCAGAAATGCTTCTTTTTTCATAAATGGTAACCTGTTCGATGAACACGAGAGATTAACGGTTAATATGAACAATGTCTCCCTCGATGCACTGTCAAGAATCTTCTTAAGTACTGATGAGATAATAAGAGGAAGAGTAAATGCAAATTTGTATCTTGTGGGGAAAAGTGAAAATATAGAAGCAGAGGGTACTGTTTCAGTTTCAAATATTATCTTTAATAATGATTCCTTAGGTGGGATAAGTTGTGATTTTTCATTTAAGAATAAACGCTTAGCTGTAAAAGATGCTCAATGGAACACACACCATGGTGAAGTTTCCCTGAGTGGGTATTACAACCTAACAGATAAAAGTTTCGGTTTTGAAACAAACGTACATGAATTTATGCTCGATAACCTCACTTCTCAACTTATTAAAAAGGACTGGAAAGGAAGGCTTACAGGAGAAATTATTGCTAAAGGCAGTAATATAACTGATTGTGATAAAAGGGAGTTTGATGTTAAAGCGAACTTGAGAAAAAGTATTATAAAAAACCTCTCTATCGACTCACTCACCGCAGATATTTCATACAAAAATAAAGTAATTAATTTAAAGGAAATGGAGATATACTCACTCCAGAGCTATATGAATATCAAAGGAGTATGGGGTGTAAAAAGGAAAATACATGTGACATCGAACAACTTTTACCTCCCCCCTCTTTTCGAACTCCTCGGAATTAATGATATAAAGGGCAATCTCACGATGGATGGTTACTATGAAGAGCAAAAAGGAAAAAGGATAATCCAGGCAAGGATAGATTGTAACATACCTGGCTTCAAGAATATTGATGCAAAAAATCTTACTGCACAAATTAATTTTAATGTGCCTGGAAAAAATTCCCAAATTATGATAAAAGACGTTAACTTACTTAATACCCATCTGGATAGTTTCAATATCTCTGTAATTTCAGACACAATCATCAGAGGTTTTTCTCTTTTAACAATGGGAAAGGAAATTCACCTATATTCAACAGTAAACATTTCAAAAGAGAATGAAATCTTTGTATTTACGGTAGATACATTAAGTCTGAGATTGAGGAATGCAGAAATAAAAACTAAAGAAAAATTGCAAATTGAGTTAGAAAAGGACATGATACGGTTGAAAGATGGCTTGTTATATATAACAGATATCCCGATAGAGGTATCTCTTGATCTGGACAAAAGCCTGGATTACAGTATCTCTCTGAGAAGTGACAGTTTTGATCTCAGAACAATTGCTGAACTTCTTAATTTTAATAAAGATCTTGGCGGAACACTCAAATTTGACATTTCAGGTCATGGCTCATTGCGAAATCCAAGATTAGCACTCAATCTCTCCATGAAAAACTTCTTCCTTGAAGAAATGCGTGCAGAAGAAATACAGGGTGTCATTAACTACTTTAACGATGAACTACACATTGATACATTAAAAATTTTGAAAGGCAAGGAAATTTCAGAAGTAAATGGTATTATTCCTTTAACAATCTTCCGGAAAGATAAAGACGCAAACCGAAAGATAAAATTTACAATTACTGCGAATGACCTCGGTAGCTGGATTTTTTATCCTTATGACAAATACTGTCACTTCGAGGGAGGTAAAGTTTACGGATCGATAAAAGGCGAAGGGACGGTTGGTAAGATTGACATGAAGGGTGATTTGAGAATATATGCTACTAACCTCTATATTCCCTTTCTCGGTATAAGAATAAAAGATACAGAAGGATATGTTCAGCTTGCTGGTGAAGAAATCATCGTTCAGAGTATTAAAGGAATTGTTGAAGAGGGAAATATAGAACTAAAAGGGAAAATAAACCTCCATGGTATAAAGCCAGAATCTATTGATTTAATGATAACAGGTAATCATATACCAATTACCGGTTTCAAAGACCTTTACCTTACGGTAACCCCTCATATGAAACTGATAGGTCCCTTCTCCAAGCTCTCAATTTTAGGAAAACTAAATATCGAAAAGGGTGACATAACAATTCCATTCAGACGAAAGCAGGAAAAAGGTATCAGGAAAGGTAACTTATCTTACGATTTAGAAATATCAGCTGAAGAAGGGAATATCTGGTTAAAAAACGAAGATGCTGATGTGGAACTCAAAGGTAAGATATTCGCAAAAGGTACAGGAAATGTTCCCCAACTCTCCGGTTTCTTTGAAACAAAAAGAGGATTCATATACTACCTTGATCAGACATTTACTATTGAAAAGGGCGTTTTTAGATTCACAAATTCTCCAGAGTTAAACCCTGAAATTGACCTCCGTGCACAAACAAAGATTCGACACCAGGCACGGGACACAACGGTAATTGTCTACTTGAATGTTGGAGGAACAATGCAGGAACCTGAATTCAGTCTGACCTCATCCGATCCATCATTAACAAAGGAAAACATAATTCTTCTCCTAAGTTTTAATGTAACTTCTCTGGAAGATATAACTTCACTTTCAAATATCAGTAACCTTTCCGATAAAGCAGCAAGCTACTGGATAAGACAGACTCTTCTTCGTGAATTTCAAACCACACTTAAAATCGATGCTATTGACCTTGAAACAAAACTTTTAGGAACCCACAAAACTGCGAAACTAACCGTTGGAAAATATATCTCAAAGGACCTATATCTCGGAGTTACACATGATATCTTTGCAAGTTCAAAAGACGAATTTGAAATTGAATACAAAATATGGAAAGGTAGTTATATTATTGGACAAAGAGAGGAAAATGGGAGGTATAATTTAGGAATACGATTCAAATTTAAGTATTAATTATTAAAAAGGAGGAATTATGGCTTCAATGCTTCCAGAAGATATAAAAAAGGAAGTAAAAGAAAAGTTTAAAATAAGCCTAAAGAACCCTGTTAACATTACCTATTTTACAATGGAACTGGAATGTCAGTCCTGCCAGCAAACTCACGAACTCCTCAATGAGATTGTATCCCTCTCAGATTTAATTTCGCTTTCTGTCTTCAAATTTGATATTGACAAAGAAAAAGTAAAAGAATACAATATAGAGAAAATTCCCGCAATCGTCATTATGAGCGATAAAGACTATGGAATCCGATTCTATGGTTTACCATCAGGATATGAGTTCGCTTCTCTCTTAGAAGCTGTTATTATGGTATCAAAACAAGAAACAGGATTAAAAGAGGAGAGCCTCCAAAAAATAGCAAAGCTCTCAAAACCTGTTCATATCCAGGTATTTGTTACTAACACCTGTCCATACTGTACTAATGCTGTTCAGTTTGCACACAAATTAGCATTCGTAAGTGATAACATAAGAGCAGATGAAATTGATGCATCCGAGTTTGTCACGCTCTCGCAAAAATACAATGTTTCGAGCGTTCCAAAGGTTGTTATCAATGAAAAGATTACATTTGTTGGTGCATTACCTGAAGATTCATTCGTCAATGAGGTACTTGCAGCAGAAAAATTATGATAAGATATGCGTTAGGGAGGTATTATTACATAAAGTAATCTGCAAGTATCATCCAGTGGTCAAATGCAATTTTATCTGGAAGTGTATCCCGTGTAAATAACCCAATCTCCTTAGCATCATCCTGTGCTTTCATCTCACCAATTCCATCGGCAGTAAAAACAACAGATACAGTGTGACCTCGGGGATCCCTTTCTGGATCCGAATAGACATGAAACTGCTTCATATTGCTAAGATCCAGATTCGTCTCCTCTTTCATCTCCCTTCTTACTGCATCCTCCACTGTTTCACCTTCATCTACAAAACCACCTGGGATTGCCCAACCATAAGGAGGATTCTTCCTCTTGATGAGCACAATCTTATTGTCTATT
>JAGMEZ010000621.1 GCA_023127905.1 Caldifarciminota bacterium | reverse complement strand
GTATATCAGATGCAATTACAGGTGATCCTGAAGCATGTGCCTCAAGAAGTATTATACCGAATGACTCACCTGTATATGCTGGTGAGCAAAAGACATTGCATGTCGTAAAATATGAAGGGAGTATTTCCATTGAAACCTTTCCTTCGAAAAAGACATTACCCAACGTATTTTTTGTTAGAAAACTCCTGTAATATTCTTTCAGCCTACCTTCTCCAACAACAATAAGAACGGCTTCAGGTATCTTTTTAATAATTTGATTGAATGAAAGGAATAGGAATTTCAAGCCCTTTCTTGGCTCAAACCTTCCTACAAAGAGAATAATTGGGAATTTCCCTTTGAATTTATCTAAAATCTTATTATTTGGATTGAACCTTTCTGTGTCCACACCGTTGGGAATTATATAATATTTACCAGGAAGGTATTTTTCATTAGCATTCTTTGCTGCATCAGAAACAGCAATAACACCGTCAATCTTTTTCATATACCCCTGCAATATCTTCTTAAATATATTATAGCCGGTACTATTTTCAAATTGAGCATGGAATGTATGGATAGTAGTTGTATTTAACAAAAGATGTGAATAAACAGGGAGGAATGGGGTTAGTGCCCCATGAACGTGAACAACATCGAACCTTTCTTTCTTAAAAACTTTTCTCATTTTGCTTGCTATCCCAAAACCAACAGTCATCTTCGAAAAGGATTTATTAGCAGGATACTGGATAACATGTCCAATTCGGATAACATCAATTCCTTCAGGTGCACTGTTATCACCTGCAGAGCCGGTTATCACTTTTACCTGATGTCCTCTTTTTATGAGTTCAATTCCAAGATGATAAATATGTTCCTGAATTCCCCCAACATGGGGATAATATACGTCAGTAACAAGGGCAATTCGAAGTTTCTTTCTCTTCATATCCTTTACTACCTTACAATAGAACGAATTAAAAGTCAAGAAAATAAAAACCGTAACGCAGAGGAATAGGACTCAGACTTCTTTAGAGTAGCAGAGCTTGCTCTGCGTTTAACTGCGCAAGACAAGTCTTGCTACTCCACGATTAACGCGTAACAAGCCTTCCTTTGTCAGTCCAAGGTTTCGCTACTCCAATATGGAGTGCAACGACGGTGTCGTTGCGATGTTTATCTTGAATACAACAAATCCTCTCATTGTGATTTGGGTGGTTTTTATGCTAGCCTTAATTGTAGAATTCCAAAATTTGCTTAACTATTGATTATCATTCGTATATAATATCACACGATGGCAATACATTAGTAGAAAACTAGTCAACATAGGGGGTTTCAAGCGGAAAAAGGTTAGGAAGCTTAAACATTTTCATTTTCACTGGTTGCCATGGTTGAGCATTCAAATTTGATCCTTCGATTCTTGATTTTTTTCTCTTCTTTTATCCAGACTTTTTCTTTTTTCTTCTCTTTCTTCTCTTGTTTTTAGGAATTTTTTTCATTTTTAATCATATTCTTTTTTCAAAGCTCTGATTCACTAAAGGTGAATCAGGTGGTGGGCTGGAAAATAGAATTTCGTTTACAAATTAATGAAAATGTCATTAAAGGAATTGCCCAATATCTTATTCTATATTCCAGATTACAGCCCAAATAAGTTTACCCTTCTTTTTATCTTTGATATTTTTACTCCCTTCAATTTCTTATAAAAATTATTTTCTTTTGTATATTATCATTTTCTGTCCACATCCTAAGAAAATAAATTCCTGAAGATACTCTATCACCATTTTTATTCAAACCATTCCATTCGAAAAATCGTTTTCCTTTCATCCTTCCAGTAAAGATATCTTTTATATTTCTTCCCATGATATCAAATAGCCCAAGCTTTATATTTTCTTCGTTTACAGAAGTTATCTCAATTGTGACTCTTTCTGAAAATGTCGATGGATAACATCTTAGTGATATTGGGAATTTTAACCCGATTCTTTTTATCTCATTTGCTTCTATTTGTGAACACCCTGTATATTGAAAAATAAATACACCATTGTCTGCTGCAAGATAAGCCAATCCAACCTCAGAAGTTATACCAAGTGGTATGCATAATGGATCACCTATGTAATAACCAACTGATTGTATTGAAGGAGAAGATGAAATATTAAAAACTTCTATTCCACTAAACTGTTCAGCAACGTAAAGCAAAGTATCTGAAACTGTTATGCTAAAAGGATAATCTTGAATAGTATTAACAGTATTTTCCAAGATTGGAGTTGAAGGATCAGTTAAATTAACTATACAAATTAAACTTGAATCCTCTGTTGCGACATAAAGAAAGTTACCTTTACATACATTTCCTCTTGCATAACCTGGTAATTGTAAATAAGTGACAAGTGTTGGATTATAAACATTAGCAGTATTTATAACAGCAATTCCTTCTAATGAAACTGACACAAATGCAAAAGTATCTTTATAACAAATATAGGTTGGAAAACCATTAAGATGAAAAGAGCCTGTTATAAAAGGATTTTCTGGATTTGAAACATTGACAATTGTAAAATCATGTGTCAATTCGCTGGTTACATAGAGATATGGATAATCCAGCACCATTCCAAAACCATTACATATTAGTGGAAGCTCACTGATCATTTGAGGATTATAGGGATTTTTTATATTCAAGAGTAGAACAGAAGCACTATCAGCTACATAAGCAATGCTATCCCTTGTTATTATACTATTGCTCCGAGATTTTGTATCATAATGAGAAATCTCTTTTGGATTTGTAGGATCCGAGATATCTAG
>JAGMEZ010000620.1 GCA_023127905.1 Caldifarciminota bacterium | reverse complement strand
CAAAGAATATCTTTAATGATTAATTCCGGATTTTCACCTCTTGGATTATCAGATGTTAGGATAATCACATCACAGAGAGATGCCGCGACCTTTCCCATCTCTGATCGTTTTCCTTTATCCCTGTCTCCACCTGCACCAAAAACGCAAATTAACCTTCCATCCGTTAATTCCCGTTCCGAACTGAAGATATTAAAAAGTGCATCTGGGGTATGGGCATAATCAATTATACAACTGAAACCAAGATCTGTCTCTATCATCTCTCCTCTCCCCGAGACTCCATGAAAGGAACTAATACCCTTTATGATATCTTTACTATTCAAACCCGCAAGATATGAGAGGGAAAACGATGGAAGTATATTGTAAGCATTGAATCTACCTCGAAGGGGTGATACAATATGAAAATCTTTGCCTTGATACTTTATTATAAGTTCCATTCCACTCTCATCAATCCTCTGTAAAATCCCTTGGAAATGTGCTTGATGTTTTATTCCGTATGTAAAATTTTGCGATGGACAGGCTTTTATAAATTCATTACTCTTCTCATCATCTTTATTTATTATAGCAATAGAATCTTTTCTAAGTTCATTAAAGAACTTTATTTTAGTTTTCACATAATCTGAATATGTTCGATGAAAATCAAGATGGTCCCTTGAGATATTTGTCAGGATACCAAAATCAAAATCTATATTTCTTATTCTACCCATTTTTATTCCATGTGATGAAACTTCTATCACACAGATTTCAATATTTGAATCAACCATCTCCCTCATAATCTTTTGTATCCACAAAGACTCAGGAGTTGTATTAGGAAGGCTGATTTTTTTATCCCCAATAATACATCCAATAGTTCCGATAATTCCTGTCTTCTTACCCGCCGCATCAAAAATGTTCTTGATAAGAAATGACGTTGTAGTCTTGCCGTTGGTTCCTGTTACTCCAATAACAAGTAATTCTCGGGATGGAAATTTATAGAAGTGAGAAGAAATTTTTGCGAGCGTATATCTTGCATTCTTTACTCTGATAAGGGGCACCTCTTTTATATCCGCTTCTTTCTCAACTACAATTGCATACGCTCCTTTTTTGATTGCTTCCCGTATAAACCCATGACCATCACACTTCTCACCTTTAATGGCAAAAAACAATGTTTTATCTGAAACATTTCTTGAATCATAAGCAATGTTCTGAATATGCTTATCAGAAAAATTCTCAACCGAAATTGGATCAATAATCTCAATTATCCTTGATAACTTCATTAGACTTCACTTTTGATCTTTTGGCAATGAGTCGATTAACTATTTTATTATCATAATCCTCTAAACAAAGAACTCTCTGAGCAATTTTCCGAAAGAGAGGAGCAGCAATATACCCTCCCCAGTGTGGTCCTTTTGGTTCATCGATAAAAACTCCTATCAATAGTTGCGGTTCTTGGATTGGAAGAAAACCAATAAAAGACGCTATGTATTCCCCCTTCGTATAGCCAACTACAGGTTTACTCTTTTCAGCTGTCCCTGTTTTTCCAGCGATATCCAGTCCATCAATCCTTGCAAATTTTCCTGTCCCATTATTAACAACACCTAAAAGAATCTCTTTTAATATTTGAGAAGTTTCCTCTTTCATTACTCTCCTAACCACAACTGGAGAATATGTATAAAGAGTATCACCTTCACTTGTCATTATTGATTTAACCAACGATGGCTTAAGTAAAAGCCCGTCATTCGCAATTGCACTGTAAGCGAAAACAAGCTGAAGTGCGGTAACGGAAACTCCCTGTCCAAATGATATTGTGGCAAACTTCAATGGCGTCCAATGTAGCGGTTTCCCAATATTTCCTTTCTCCTCACCCGGGAGTCCAATCTTTGTTCTCGCACCAAATCCAAAAGCCCTTTCATAGCAGTAAAATTTTTTCTTTCCTATTTTCTGTGCAATCCTTACCGCAGCAACATTACTTGAATGTTGTAGAAATTCCACAAAGGTAAGGGGACCATGTTTCTCGGCATCTTTTATCTTCACACTTCCTATTTTGGTAGAGCCTTTACCATCTTCAACGATTTCATTAAGGTTGAATAATTTTTCCTCTATCGAAGCCGTTGCGGCAACAATCTTAAATGTTGACCCTGGTTCAAATAGCTCGGAAATAGCACGGTTAATCCATAACTGCCTATCGTACCGGAGAGGGTGATTAGGATCATAGCCAGGCAGGTTCACCAATGCAAGTATTTCTGCGGTTTCCGGATTCACAACAATAACAATTCCACCTTCGGCGGATGTTTTTCTCAGAACTTTCTCAAGTTCAGAGAAAACAATTGACTGAATATCTATATCAATAGATAAGACAATGTCCTTACCACTTTGTGGACTTTTTCTGGGCAGGGCAGGATGAGGATACAGTATACCCATCGGTGTTTTCTGAAGTTGTGCCCATCCTGGTTTTCCTGTAAGCAGTGAATCAAATCCAAATTCAAGCCCTTCGAGCCCGGAATACTCCGTACCAACAAAACCAATAAATGATGAGCAAAGGACACCATTAGGATAAAAACGTTTTTTATCTCGCAGGAGTTCGATACCCTCTATTCCCTTTATTACACTGGGCGGCATATTCTCTAAATTTCTTTGTATATACATAAATTTATTTCTCTTAAAACCACTATATATATCATCGAACGAACCATAACCATATTTCGATAGAAGCAATGCTGTTTTCTTCTTATCCTTAACCTTCCAGGGAAATGCAACAAGAGCCTTGGTTTTTATGTTTGTTGCAATAAGTTTTCCATTTCTGTCATAGATTTTCCCTCTTTCCGGGTAGATAACAATTTCTTCAACACTCTGATTATGTGACTTTCTTGTGTAATAGGCTCTACGGATAATCTGAATGTAGCCAAGTCTTAAAAAGAAAAAAACCCATACCGTAATGAGCATTATAAAAATAATATTGAACTTTGTTCTCTTCTTCTTCATAATTTAGGTCTACTCAATATTTAGATATCGTATTTCTTTACTTGTTGGGTATCGCATATTTAATTGCTCCTTTGCTATCTTCTCTATTCTTATAACAGAAGAAAGATTTAAGTATTCCAATTTTAACTTTTCAATCCTGTTCTGAATAATATCCAATTCCTTTTCCTCTTTTGAAAGAAGCAGGGTTAACTGGAGAGCAGTTGCTCTTTCCCAAACATAGAAAAGTGAGAGTAAAACTAATACTGCAAATATAAAAATAATAAAAGAAAATATTTTAATCATTTTCTTCTTCTCCCCAGTCCTTTTCAAATTCTGAATCTTCTATCTTCTTTCGAGCATCTTCATCGGATATTTTGCGGATTTTTTTTATTACCCTGAGTCGGGCGCTTCTTGAACGTCTGTTTTTCATTCTTTCAGCCTTTGATGGTCTTGCACATCGTGGATTAATAACCAAAGCTATTTCAGCCTTTTTTAATACTCTGAAAAAGTTTTTGGTAATTGTATCTTCAAGTGAATGGTAACCAATTACTACAATCCGCCCATTTATTTCTAAAAGATTAAATGCTTTTACAAGACCACTCTTCAGATTCTCCAGTTCATTGTTTACCGTTATGCGAAGTGCCTGAAAAACGCGTGAGAGTGTTTTGTGAGCAGCCCTCCTCGGAATGTTTTTCCTGATAAAATCACTTAATTCAACGGTCGTTTCAAAAGGTTTCTTATCTCTCCGTTCGACAATAACTCTTGAAAGCCGACGTGACCACTTCTCCTCGCCAAACTTTTTTAAAAGATCTAATAATTGCTCCTGTGTAGACGTAAACAACAGTTCTTTGGCTGTCAAATCCTGAGACCTATCAAATCTCATATCAAGAGGACCTTCACCTCTGAAACTAAAACCCCTCTCTGGACTATCGAGTTGGAACGAAGACATTCCAAGGTCAAACAGTATTCCCGCCACTGGTCCAGGATCAAGAGGTTTGATGAGTCTATCAATCTCTTCATATCCACCTTTTAGGAATTTAATTCTCTTCCCAAAAGTCATTAATCTATCTTTTGCAATTTTAAGGCTCTGTTCATCCTTTTCAATACCAATAACACAAACATTTTCAGGTGTTTGAGAAAGTAATTCCAATGAATGTCCACCTGTTCCAATGGTACAATCAATGTATGTTTTCCCTCCAGTTTCTATTAATGCTTCAATTGCTTCCTTCGACAGAACGGGTATATGTATTGTGGACATCTTTCCTCCAGGTTAATTTACATTTTTCTCTGAAAGCATATATCGCACTTCTCTCCGATGGATAAAAGCCATAATTAAAAGGCCATCCACCGATAAATAGAATATCAATAATATATGGTTTCTGTACAACAAATTTTATGTCTCCTTTAGTTTTATCAATCTTCTCTTTTATTTCTAACAAAAGAGTAACATCTTTATAATTTATATGATTAACATTTAAAAAATTGACAATGAACCGATCTATACCTTCTTTCAGATTATTGTCTATTATATTATCTACCATTGTTATATCGTCTCTTTGCAGGAAACCCGAAAGGGAAACTACAGTTACATAATTCCCATCTTTCTTTACAGGTGGTTTAGTTCGCCATCTTTGAGAGAATAATCTTTTCTTGCAGGGGATTATCTTACTCTCTCTATAAATCATTATATATCCAAACTTTCGAGAATCTCATCCTTGATACTTTCCATACCCTCTATCTCCCTTTTATGAATCTCAGGATTCCAGAGCTCTATCCTATCAAGAACACCGGAGATTATTACCTCATTATCGATATCTGCATAGTCCAAGAGATGTTGAGGAATCTTAATCCTTCCCTGGCTGTCAACTTCTACCTCCTCTTTATTCTCCAGAAAGTATCGTACGATAAACCTATTTTTTCTTTTACTCTGAGGAAGTGCAAGTAATTTATTCTCGAATCTTCCCCATATGGCAAAGGAGTATATTGAAAGACATTTGTCAAACCCTCTTGTAACAATAACAATTCGTTTCTTGCTGCTTATAATTCTCTTTCTCAGCTTTGATGGGATGAATAATCTTCCTTTATGATCAACGGAATGAGAATGCCGTCCGCTTAGACTCACAAATTCTCCTTTCGATTCACCACTTTTCACCACTTTTCA
>JAGMEZ010000062.1 GCA_023127905.1 Caldifarciminota bacterium | reverse complement strand
GTATTCAGCCTGAAGCCACGGGGAATCCATACCATACGGGTCTGTATGGGAACAGCATGCTATGCCAGAGGAGCTGCAGGTGTCCTGGGAGAGATTGAAAGAAGGCTTGGAATTGAATCCGGGGAGACAACTCCCGATCGAAAATACACCTTAGAAACTGTAAACTGTCTCGGCTGTTGTGCAATAGGTCCTGTGGTAATGGTAGACGAAGAATACCTTACCGTAACCCCTGAAAAGGTAGAGGGTTTCTTAAAAAAATATGAGTAAGATACGCAATATTAGTGACTTAAAGGAATTGAAAGAGAAATTACTTAAAGAGAAAAAGAAGCGGTTCATTGTGATTCCAAACGGAACTTGTGGAAGGGCAAAAGGCTCTAAAGAGGTTAGTAAAGCAATGGTTGAAAAAACGAAGGGCTTAAGTGTGGGGTTTGAAATAAAAATTACTGGATGCATCGGTTTTTGTGAAGTAGAACCGATAGTGGTGATACTTCCTGACAGAATAACTTATGTAAGGGTTAAAGAAGAGGATGTTCAGGAAATACTCGAGGCTGTGAAAAACAATCGTATAGTTGAACGTTTACTCTACAAGGATCCAACGACAGGAAATCGGTTTGAAAAACTGGAAGATATTCCATTTTACAAAAAGCAGATGCCTCTCATTTTCGGAAAGAACTTAGAGATTGATCCCAAGAATATCCTTGATTACATTAGCCAAGAAGGATATACTGCGCTCGCTGCTGTAATTGAAGGTATGTCTCCTGATACTGTGATAGAAACTATTAAGAAGGCAGGTTTACGAGGAAGAGGTGGAGGTGGATTTCCAACAGGAATCAAGTGGGAGAGTTGCAGGAGGGCTCAAGGGGATATTAAGTATGTTATCTGCAATGCCGATGAAGGAGATCCTGGTGCATATATGGACAGGGCTGTCCTTGAGGGAAATCCTCATTCAGTTCTGGAAGGTATGATAATAGGTGCATATGCCATTGGTGCTCATGAGGGATACATATATGTGAGACAGG
>JAGMEZ010000619.1 GCA_023127905.1 Caldifarciminota bacterium | reverse complement strand
AAGAAAATTGATTTTAGAATTACTCCAAGAGATATAGGTAGAGGAGACGAGATAAGCATTATTCTAGATCCTCTTTGTAGCGAAGAGTGTGGTTATAGATTTGATGTAAATTGTGCTGGAATTCAGTCCGATGCATATATATCCTCAAATGGAATATCCCATGATTACAGATGGGATGGTGTATGGTACAGTGCAGCTAAAGTAACAAAAGATGGTTATACTGTAGAAGTTCAAATTCCGTTTAAGAGTATTCGATACTCACCAAATTCCAATGTGTGGCATGTCAATTTCTTGAGATACATAGCGAGCAAAGGAGAGGAAAGTTGTTGGTCTCCCCTAAGGAGAGTCGAAGGAATTCGGCTTTCACGGTGCGGAAAACTTGTTGCTATACAACCAGGAAAAAGAGGGATTCATTTAGAATTGTATCCTGTGGTATTAGGAAGATATGAGAAATTCCAAGAAGAGACGTTCAGTTTTGATGCTTGTTTTGATGCCTCCTGGAATATTCAGCCATCCTCCAAACTTCGCTGTGTTGTAAACCCTGATTTTGCCCAAATAGAATCTGATCCATATAGAGTAAACCTCTCAAAATATACACTTTATTTTCCTGAAAGAAGATCTTTCTTTATCGAGGGTTCTAAAATTTCAGAACCTTCTAACATACAATTCCAATTTGGGGATCCCCTTGCGCTTTTCTATTCAAGACAGATAGGGAAAAAACTTCCTGGTGGCAAGATAGTTCCAATATTAACAGGTCTAAAATCTACTACGAAAGGCAAAGACTTCGAGATAGGCATTCTAAACTGTATAACCAACAAAGTAACTTATACTGATATGTGGAACGATATTTCTGAAGAACCTTTGAGTGACTATTATGTTATAGCTGGAAAAAAGAAAATCATGAAAAATTCAACATTAGGTTTTCTCTATGAGGGAAAAGAGTCAAAATTCTTCTATCAACGAGTTTTGAGTCTCAACGATATATTAAGAAAAGGTAATTTTGAATGTTCGGTATGGGGAGCTACATCTTGGAATACAGATATAAGCCAGGGTTTTGCTGGAGACCTAAGCTGGGATTGGTTTGGAGACAGGTTTTGGGTAGGGGGAAATTATAAAAATATTGGTGAGGATTTCGAAATTAATGAAATTGGATATGCACCATGTAAATTTATCGTATACAGTCTAATTGGCGGCCCCATAATCTATGAAAAATTTTTTTTAAGAGCCTATTTACAGGTATTGGTGGAACAAGAAGAAAGGAATATGGTGAACCAGAGTTTGGATATTCAATATGGGGAATTGCAAACGGAAATCTAAGAAATAATTGGGGAACATCAATTAATTTCCAGATATTCAAGGACTTCGAAATTGATCGATGGTATAAAGGTTATAGAGTAAATACATCGTTTTGGACAGATGCATCAAAAGTAGTATGGTTAAAACCCTCATTATGGTATACTTCTTATGCATATAATTTCAGAAGAGGCTTTTTTGCCGCACAAGGAGGTGGGGATATCTACACGAGATGGAAGCTCAATCCAAGTATGAATCTTGAGTTGAGTATAAACAATACAATTGAATGGAGACCGGATGGCTCTATAGAAAAATCAAGCTGGGTCTTTCGACCTATTGTCCAATGGACTTTGATAAAAGATCTCCATCTTCACATTTATATCGAACCAAATACTGATACACATATATACAGTCTAAATACTCTCCTTTCGTGGAATTTTCGACCTAAAAGCTGGATTTATTTAGCTCTTAATGAGGTTCGGGATAACAAAAATGGAAATATGCAGACCAAAGAGCGTATATTTATTCTCAAAGTTAAAAATCTTTTCTTTATGTAAGGAGGTAAAATGTTATATTTATTACTCTCTGGACTTCTTCTTTTTAGCGAAGGACATATTGAGATAATAGAAAAAGAATTTACTTTTGTTGAGCAACAGACCCTATCAGTTGTTGGCTTAGGAGATGTCCAGATCCAAGGATGGGATAAACCTAATCTTAGATTCGAACTTGAAAAAAGAGCAACCTCAAGAGAATTGTTGAATAAAATTGAGGTGAATACTAATAGTAAGAAAGATGGTTTAAAAATCAGCATTGAGTATATTCCCTTATTAACTACAACAATTTCCCGCTGGCACACTGAAAGAAAGGAGGAAAACAGTACTACTATACAACATGATAGTGCAAATGTTTCATGCAAGATATTCGTGAATAGAAACGCAAATGTATATATTGAAAATAGGGGTGGAAGTATACGTATAGAAAACATTAGAAACAAAATTCAGATCCTTGTTGTAGATGGAGAAGTAGATATTGATAACTGTTGTGGGGCTATATCAATAGAAACAGTTAATGGAAGTATTAAAAGTGAATTTACTGAGGTGGGTAGAATAGATTTTAGCACAATTAATGGAAATATTATACTTATCGTCCCTGATAAAACTCAAGGTATATATGTTGAAGTTTCTCAAGGTAAAATATATTCTGATTTTCCTCTCGATAGCTATAAAGGGGAAAAAGCGATAAAACTAAAGGCTAAAAAAGGAGACATCTTTATTCACAAAACACATTCTTTGATAAGGCAAATGAAAAATTGATATATTTGGAACTTACCCCGTTCATCTAATAATTTCTTACCTTCACTAAAATGAGAGTCCTAAAAATAAAAGATTAGGTTGAAGATATTAAATGGGAGTACCTTCATTAGAAAGAAATAAGTAACAATATCTTTTAAAAACTTTGAATCCGATTATGAAAATGATAAGACAAATCATTCTTGCTCTTCTTATACATTCCGTCGTTTTCTCCCAATCCTACAAGACAGAAAACTACATCAGTAAATCCCAAACCTATCTTGATAGTGCTAAAATTGC
>JAGMEZ010000618.1 GCA_023127905.1 Caldifarciminota bacterium | reverse complement strand
TTCAGCAATAAAGAACTTAATTCAATCCGCAAGAAACTATCTCTTGAAACAGATTATAAAATCAAAATCGTAGTAACTGACAGCTACGGACAGTCAGACGAAATATTCTGGGATATAACATACACCGCTCGACCCTATTCCGCAGTTCTTGAAATTGATAAGGATTCATACCCGGAAGGAGAAATAGTCCAGATACTTGCAAAAGTAGTTGATATTGACAATCAACCAGCTGTAAAAATTCCACTTATTCTCGAAATCTCAGAATTAGAACTTAAGAAAGAATTTAAGACAGATGAAAATGGTGTCGCTGTCCTTGAGTTTACCATGCCAGGAAACTCAGTAACTGCTTACGTGAAAAGCCCAATCATGAAAGATATCCTTGCCCAACGCACAATCCCATTTCAAGCACTAAAACCAATGATTTCCAAGGCTTCAGAACCACCTAAGGGTGCTGGTACAAAAACCACAATAACCGTTACGTTTGACAAGGATTACATACCCATTGAAAAGATAGTTCACGTAGATATGACCGACATCTCAGGTGCACTTGTTATATCAACCACAATCCCTGTTCAGAAGAAAAAGGGTGTCTATGTGGCAAAGGGTAAGGTTACTGCTCCAACCTGGGGGACTATGCTTGTAAATCTTTATTGCTGCGCCATACATAAGGATAAAAAAGATGAAAAACTCTCACCTGAGACTGTTGGGTTCATCACTGAGGGACAGCACATCACATTTTATCCTGACAAGGAACTTGAAATAACTGTCAAACATTTCAAACCAACAGCCGCACCTGGCGAGGAAGTTTCATTTGAAGTAAAAGTAAAGGGCGGAAAAGGTGAAAAATGCCTGGGGGTTGCTGTTGTTGACAATGCTGTCCTATCGCTCCTTGACCCGTTTATAAAAAATCCTATTCAACACTTTTACAACCCACAGGTAAAAGTTATATCCACAGGGGGCTCTGGTGTCCTGACCTGGCCTGTTGTTGACCGTAACTGGGGGTCTCCATGGCGCGATATTGCTTACTGTAACTGGGGATGGAAAGCACCTGGCGCTTTCATCGGAGAAGCATATAAAGACGAAACAACAGATACGGAACTCGGTGCAGTTCAGCAACCTGAGGAAGGTTACTATGATGACCTTGGTGGAGTACCAATGAACGGAGAAGAGGATGAATCTGAAATAATGTATGAAAAATCTGCTGGGGCTCCAGCAACAGCATCAAAATCAGCCTTGTTAAAAGAAAAAGGTTATGGAAAAAGAAATGGAGACGACGACGAAGATGGCGAGACAAAAAAGAAAATTATTATTAGAACCCATTTTCCTGAAACTTCACTCTGGGAACCACTCATTACAACAAAAAAAGGGAATGCAAAATTCACGGTAAAGATGCCCGACGAAATTACAACGCAAAATCTCTCAATTATTGCAACCGACAAAAAAGGCTTTATTGGTTTCCTTCAAAAAGATATTAAGGTAACGCAACCCCTCTTTGTAAGAGCAGCTTTCCCGGCAACAATGATTCTCGGTGATAGAATTAAGGTACATGCAATTATTAAAAACCTTTCTAATAAAAAGATAAAATGTACCGCAAAACTCTATTCAGACGATCTTGAGGTTTTAAATGATAATAAAACCAAACTCACTATTGCTAAAAATGAAACGGCTGTTGTTGAATGGACTATAGAAGGAACAAATTGTGGAAAAAATAAATTCACCGTTTCCTGTGAAACCTCGGAATTCATCGATTCCGAACAGAAAAACATCTTTGTACTGCCAGCTGGTGAACCAAAGAAACAACTGGTCAAAGGAAATATTAAGGCTGAAGCTGCCTGGAAAGCAGTATTTACAACCGATAAAGATGCTACGTACAGAGTAGTTAACCTGAACGTTTCTATGCCGAATGTTTTTCCTGCAATCCAGGCATGGTGGGCATTTGAAGTTTTTCCCTGGTATTCCCCATGGGCAACATCAGCGACTGCCATTATGAATACTGCAGTACTCGAATATGCAAAAGCTTCCAACGGAGATGCAAAATTCATAGATTTACTTAAGTTAAAACTTTCAAAAGCATCTGCCCAACTATCATATCAGCAATTTCCTTCAGGTGCATGGGGTTGGTATTTCCTTGCAGACGCAACAGCGCCAAGCTCTGTACCGATTGTTGGGGGTGAAAATCTTTACTATACGGTTTATTCCCTCCGAGCACTCGCTGAAATCCGCAAGGCTGGCTTACCGGTTGATGAAAACGTAATGCTTCGAGCAATCGATTATATCTTAAAGAGTAGAAACACGGAAGGATTATGGACATCAAAAGGTGCATATTTCTGGGAAGTCTTCAATGATGAAACCGACAATGCTCTGAGTGCCGAGACATTTGAGGTTCTTATGTTTACTGCAACTGTGTTACCTGCTGCAAAGAAATATGAAAAAGATTTCACTATCCTCAAGGATAAGATGGTAACTATTTTAAAATCCCGCTCACAGGAGCCAATGACAGTTGCTGCCGCAGTCCAGGGACTTGCTTACTGGGCGGACTTCAAGGATGACCATTCTCTGAATAAACTTCTTGAGGAAAGCATCGAATACCTTATCACCTTAAAACGGAAGGGATACTGGGAACCGCACTGGTACCATGCATACGGAGGAATGGTTGAACTGAATGCACGTATCCTCGAACTTCTTGCAGAATTTAATCCAGATAAATATGATGCGTATCTGCGTGAAGGAATGACGTGGCTGCTATCAACCCGTGAAGCCTGGGGTGCATGGCACAATGAAATCGGAACTGCAAATGCAATCAGGGCATTGTTAAAAACGGGTGCTTTTGCAGATGAAAAACCGAGTCAAATTACGATCAAGGTCAACGGCAAACAATTGGCAAAGGTAGAGGTTGACCCGAAGGACCCGTTCCTGTCTGCCGCAAAACTCCGCTACTTTGAAATTACACCCTGGATAAAGACAGGGAAAAATAATGTTGAAGTTTCATACAATGGAAATCTCACAGCATCAGTGTTCCTCGAGGTTCAGGAATGGGGAATCGGTAAACCTGAAATTGAGGAAGTCGTTAATATTGAAAGAAAAGCTCCGGAAATAGCAGAATTGGGTGAACCTGTAACTGTAGCCCTAACGCTGAACAGCAAGAAGACTGTTCCAATATTGATTATTGAAGAACATATACCGTCAAATAGTGAGGTTGATATTCCGAGCCTTGATAAATTAAAAAAGGAACAGAAAATCACAGATTACACCATTGACGATGGAAAATTATATCTTATCCTGGTTCATGTAAAAGGCATAGTTAACCTCGATTACAAATTGAAGGCTGTTCGGGAAGGCAGCGGTCTGCATGCGGGAACAAAGGTAATCGACGCATCGAATGGTACATTGCTCGCATCTATTGTTTCTACAGCACTAA
>JAGMEZ010000617.1 GCA_023127905.1 Caldifarciminota bacterium | reverse complement strand
CCTCTTCCTTTGACTTCATATACTGGATTGCCTTCTTCTTTTTTATAGATTCAAACTTCTTCAAATTTCCAGGAGAGGAAATCAGGGCTTTCCTTTTCACTAAAAGATAATTTCGTGCATAACCAGAAGCTACATCAACTACATCGCCTTCCTTTCCTAATTTCTCTATATCCTCAAGTAAGATTATCTTCATTCTTCACTCCGTTTCCAAATAAATTTCACAATTAATCGCAAATTAAATTGAAAATTCTGCTCCGTACGGCAGAAGAGCCATTTCTCTTGCCATCTCGATTGCTTTTGCGATTTCTCTCTGATGTTTTGCACAATTTGCTGTAAATCTACGAGGAAGAATTTTCCCTCTATCCGTAAGGAATCTCTTAAGAAGCTCAACATCCTTATAATCTATCTTTTTTGTCCTATCTTCACAGAATTTGCATTTTCTTGAAATTTCTCTGTACATTAAAACACCTCCATTTATCGCTTAATACCTAACAAGAGATCAGAAGACAGAAATCAGAAGTCAGATTTTGGCCCATATTTACAATTAGAATGGCAGATCATCATTTTGTTGTTCCTTTTCTGGTTCCGAAATTTCTTCAACTTCCTTTTCTCCCTCTGTTTCTTTTCCCTCTGTTTCTTTTTCCTCTGTTTCTTTTCCCTCTACGACTACTTTCTCCAGATTTTGTATCCTCCAGGCAGTAATCTCTACAATACTCCTTCTCTGTCCTTCAACCTCCCAACTTCTGCTTTGAAGTCTTCCCTCAACAAATACTGCACTTCCTTTATGGAGTGTCTCTGCTAACCGCTCTGCTTGCTCCCTCCAGACTACAACAGGAATAAATGATACAGCTTCCTTCCAATTACCACTTTGGTCTTTGTAAACCCTTCCTGATGCAATCCGAAATTTAAGTACCGGTACACCATCCGGGGTGTAATTAAGATTTGGATCAGCTGTAAGCCTACCTGATATCAAGATTTGATTTATTGATGGTAATCTTATCTCGCTCATAGCTCTTCCCCTTCAATTTCAGTTTCATATTCATTATAAGGTATTTCACTTTCAATTTCAACTTTTACCAGACTATTCCTTAAAACTAAATTGTTGAATTTGAAATACTCCTTGAATACTTTAATTTTTTCTGGATTTAGAGTAAATTGAAAAACTATAAAAATACCAAGACTCTTCTTTTTTATTTCGTAAGATAGTTTCTTCTTTCCCCATCGGTTTACTTCTATAATCTTTCCTTTCTCATTTGTTACAATTTCAGTTAGTTTGTTTATTTCATTTTCTACATCTTCATTGCTACAAGATGGATCAAATATTATAAATGACTCATATGCTCTCAAAATCTTACCTCCTTTTTATCGAATTCTTGCAAAAACAGGTGCCAGAACAAGTGAAATAACACTCATTAATTTTATCAGTATATTTATTGAAGGTCCAACTGTATCCTTTAATGGGTCACCTACTGTATCACCAATGACAGCAGCTTTATGGGCAGGACTGTTTTTCCCTCCAAAGTGACCAGCTTCAATAAATTTCTTTGCGTTATCAAGGGCAGCTCCTGTATTCGCTGTAAAAATACCAAGCATAAAAC
>JAGMEZ010000616.1 GCA_023127905.1 Caldifarciminota bacterium | reverse complement strand
TATCAGGCAATGGCATACCAGATAGGAAAAGAGATTGGGGCTATGGCTGCGGTTTTGAATTTTGAACTTGATGCGATAGTTCTTACAGGTGGTCTTGCACGCTCACAGATGCTTACAAAGTGGATTAAAAAACATGTAAATAAGATTGCGAAAGTACTTGTCTTTCCTGGTGAAGACGAGCTTGAGGCATTAGCACTTGGAGCTTTAAGGGTGCTTCGCAGTGAGGAAGAAGTGAAAGAATACTAAGATTTCAATGAAAATATGGTTATCGAGTTATTTTATCCTTTTAGTATTTCAGAAAGAATTTTCAGGAATAAAGTTGTAGCCGCAGGCTCCTGACCTGAGAGGAATCGAAGGTTCAGACTGCGCAAGGTTGTAAAAAGGAGGAAAATGTGGACTATAAGAATTTAATCTTTGAGAAGGATGGGAAGGTTGCGTATGTAAAAATGAATCGACCGGATGTTCTCAATGCACTCAACAGCGAGACATTTTACGAACTTAGTGATTTGTTCTCACAGATAGACAAAGATAGTGAACTAAGGGTTGTAATCATTACCGGAGAAGGAAGGGCTTTTGTTGCAGGTGCAGATATTGCAGAACTTGCAAAAATGAGCCAACTTGAAGCACGGGAGTTTTCGCAACTTGGTCAGAAGGTTTTTCATAAGATAGAAAATTTAGGGATTCCTGTAATTGCTGCTGTAAATGGATTTGCTCTTGGGGGGGGATGTGAATTTGCAATGTCCTGTGATATCAGATGGGCAAGCGAGAAGGCAAAGTTTGGTCAACCTGAAGTGAGCCTTGGAGTAACACCAGGATTCGCAGGCACTCAGAGACTTGCAAGAATATGTGGTCCATCTATCGCAAAGGAACTCATTTTTACGGGGAATATTATTGATGCAAAAAAGGCACTGGAATTAGGACTTGTTACAAATGTACTTCCTCCAGAAAGTCTGCTTGATGAGGTAAAAGGATTTGCTGAAAAAATAGCTTCACAAGGTCCTGTTGCAGTAAAACTGGCAAAACAGGCAATTAATAGGGGTTTTGATTCGAATTTTGAAACTGCAGCTGCTTATGAGTCAGAAGTTTTCGGATTATGTTTCTCACATCCCGAATCAAAGGAGGGGCTTGCTGCTTTTCTAGAAAAGAGAAAGCCGTCCTGGCAATAAAGACAGTGGTTAGTGCCAAATGTAAATTATCTTGATATAGCAAGAAATTCAAGTTCAGAAGCAGAGAATTGGTATTACAAGATTAGAGATGCAAAATGGTTAGATAAAGATGTAGCCAATCAGAGGATAAAAATCTGTATTGAGATACACAGAATGCTCCAAAAAATGATAACAAATCTGGAGAAAAAAGTAGGCACTCGGCACTGAGCGCTAACCACTGTAGTGAAAGGAGGAGTTATGGAATTTAATGAAAGACTCGAAAATGTTGCAGTTATTGGTGCGGCAGGTAAGATGGGGAGTGGAATAGCTGCTCTTATTGGTCAAGAAATGGCGAAATTGAAATTAAGAGAAGAGAATAAAGATAAGATTTTTAGATTGAATCTTATAGACGTAAATGAGAGTGCATTAGATGGTTTACAAAGATATTTAAGGACAATTTCGACAAAAGCTTCTGAAAAGAGTATTGGGCTGCTGAGAGATATATACACGGATAGGGCAGATCTTATAGAGAATGGGCAGATAATAAATGAGTTTACAAATGAAATAATGTCAGTTATGCGTTTTGGAACTTCTATTGAGATGGCAAAGGATGCAAAAATCGTATTTGAGGCGATAGTAGAGAATAAAGATATTAAAATTAAAGTTTATAAGAAACTTAATGAACTGTGTTCAGATGAAACATTTTATTTAACGAATACTTCATCGATTCCAATAACTATATTAGACGAACAAGCAGAACTTGGAGGAAGAGTAATTGGTTATCATTTCTATAATCCAC
>JAGMEZ010000615.1 GCA_023127905.1 Caldifarciminota bacterium | reverse complement strand
ATGGTAAAATGGAGACTAATTAACTGAAGGAGGTAATAAGTTATATAGAAGAAATAAGATATGGATATATGTCATTGGTTCACAAATTGCTCTAAATGGCCTACTTCTGATTATATAGAAACATATACTGAACCATCCTATTATGAAAAATGTAATGACTGCAGAGGAAAGGAAAAATCAGGATAATGTAGAGAATAGTATAGCACTTTTAATCTTTTAATAATGTATAGGCTGATTTACAGAATATCCAATATTTCTCTTGAAATTCTTATAAAATGTGATTAAAATTAAAAAAGGAGCAAGAAAGATGGGAAAAACTATGAGAGTACTAAAAAAAAGGAGGAGAGAAACAATGAAGAAGCTATTTATATCAGCAATCATTGCCTTGATGGCAATAAGCCTTGGGCTTTATGCCCAGGAAAAGAATGCAACTCAAGAAGATCCTAAAATGGAACTCCAAGTCGTTTACGAGAAGACCTTTACTGATCCAATTGTTGATGTTATATTTGGTGAAGTAGAGGTGACATTGGATGAAGCAAAACGAATAGGATGGAAAGAGGATGCATTTACCGAAAAGAAGAGAACAAATGAGAGAGTAAAAATCTTCTATCCCAAGGTAGTAATTACTTCAAGAAAGGAAGGTATTGACTATCCGGGCGAGCCTGAAGGTGAAATGAGGGCTAAAGAAATCAAGTTTTACGATAAGGATGGGAAACTAATGAAGACAGTTTTGGCTGGTCATCGGTTATTGAGGTCAGAAAACGGAAGGTATCTTGTTGTAGCTAATCTATTTGGTGATGGTTATGATAAGCAAGGAAAGTATATTTTTCATGATGGTGGTGGATTAATTTACAATTGGAATGGCGACGAGATTGGGCAAATTCCTTCAGGGAATATTATACAGGTTTCTGACAAAGGATATGTTTTAGGAGAATGGATTGTTTATGATAGTTCAGGAAGAAAAACAGGCAGTCTCGAAACAGACATACCAGAAGAATATATGAGTTGCGAAGTGAATTGCAGCAAGATGAGCCGAAATGGCGAATATATAGTGACTGTATTAAGTATGTTTGGGCCAAAGGAAGCACTTTATATCTTGTGGGATAATACAGGCAGGATACTCTGGAAAAAAGAGTTTCCATTTGAAGTATCTGGTTCTATGCCATTGAGTCACAGCATAATCGAGAACATAAGTATAGTTGGTAAAGCTTACACTAAATCTGGTGTATGTATCGTAATGATTGACTGGGATGGAAAATTATTATGGAATACAAAGAGTACGACAGGAGGTAATTTTCGTTCAAAATTCTCTCATGATAATAAAAAGGTTTTCATAATTTCATCAAGAGGATATGTTCTTTGCGTTGATACATTTTCAGGGAAAATTCGCTGGCAGCATAAGGCAGATTGGTCAAAGATGACTATTGCGATCAATCACCAAGATAAAGGTTATCATTATGATAAATTGTTACTTTTAAAGACCGATGAAATTATCGCAGCAAGATCTCTTGTGGGCTATCGGAGACCTCTTGCATCTGGGGTTGTTTTTATAGATGCAGAAACAGGTAAATTATTGTTAGAAGCATCTCAGTATCAGAATGTAGCCGACTTAACAACTAAGAATAATTTCTTTTTTATCATTGAAAAACACAAAGTTACAGGAAATGTTATAGCATGGAGGTAAAAAATGAAGGTTCTCTCGATCTTAATTATATTGTGTATAGCAATAACTTTGGCTTGGTCTTACCCCTGGCCAATTCGTAATTTTCAAGGACCACACCAAATTAATGCTACTTTAGGTGACTACCGACAGACTGGTACTAATCCAAGATTTCATAATGGTGTTGATATTCAAGCATTTCAGGGCACAAATGTGTATTCTATAGTTTCGGATACTGTTAGATATGTGGCATCTGGCGTTAGAGTAGGTAATTATGCCTACGTTCATCTATGGGAGCGTTTTCCTGAAGATAGTTTTATTGAAGGTATTATAGACAGCACGGCGCCACTTGATTCACTTGGTATTACTGATACCGAGAGTCACGTTCATTTTATGGAGGGACCTGCAGGTGGTCCATATCAGAATCCTTTGAGAAATGATGGACTTGACAACTATATAGACAATAATAACCCAACTATAATAGCAACGCCTCAGTTTTTTCCACAAGGTGAAGAACTTACAACTAATCGAGTTCCTCTTAGCTTGCTTTATGAAAGGGTTGACATTCGTGTTC
>JAGMEZ010000614.1 GCA_023127905.1 Caldifarciminota bacterium | reverse complement strand
GTATATCCGCTTTCCGTCTTGAACATAGTCCTGTCTTTGCAATGAATGTGTTAAGTCGCATATTTTACACCAGCTGTTGAGTAACTTCGTTTAGAGCGTTTTGATCGTTTAGTTCGTTAATATCGTTTGATAAGGGTGTTTTAATTTTTGTACCATTCGCTATAAGACATCATAAGGTCTCTTTCTTTGGTAGCCGCAACCGTCTTCCGCCTTCTGTTTGCTTTATCCTTTACTCATTACTCCTTACTGATTACTACCTACTATTTTTCAGCAGTCCTCTTACGATACAGAGTGGGGTTAATTCCTTTCCCTGACCGAGGGGGTTAATAATCATGATCTTTTCGAGCTTCTTAACTGGTATTCCTCCTGAGTTTCCAATAACCCAGGAACCACCTATATCATTTATATCCATTACAGCGAATTCTATTCCGAATTTCTTTTTTAACCTTTGCGATACCGCATCGGGTTTGTCAGGACCAAGAATTACGCATTTATCAAATGGTTCGACAGGAGTGGTGTGGGCTGCATCAATCATTGCAGTTTTCTTTCCTGCGATACGGTAGAAAATGCCTTTAATTCCAAATGGTTTTGTTAATGCAGAAAAGAACGCTGCAATTAGAATTCTTAATGAACCCGCTTCGTTTATAGCACATTGCATACTTATCTGACTTCTCAATCCAATACCATAAGGGACCTTTGCTACAAATCTCCACATGATTCGTGCAATTAAACCAACATGTATCCTATCTTCAGGTATTGCTCTTCCCTGAGTGATTGCAAGGACACTCTCTGCAATTACAAGAATATCTCCTTGTTGTAGGAATTTTAGAGCAAATGTTTCTACAACGTTGGAGATATTATCCTTTTCCGTTATTAAATTTGTCTTTATTGGAAACAGTGTAATCGACATTTATACTGATAACGTAGGTTAACCATTTGACTCCGCCCTTCGACTTCGCCCTTCGACTTCGCTCAGGACTTTGCAGCAGTTCGAATTCCTCACTACAAGCTCAGGACTTTGCAGCAGTTCGAATACCTCACTACAGGCTCAGGACAAGAGTCTGCGGCTACTAATTTGTTTCGTTTTGCTCAAACTTTTTACTAAATTTTTTATGAAGGTCTTTGAGATCTTCATTATCAGCAAGATGGAAGTATTTCAGAAACTCAGGTGTTGTTGAATATAATAGTGGTCTTCCGGGGGTGCGAAGTCTCCCTGCTATTTTTAATAATTCAATATCAACAAGATGTTTGATTACTCCATCGCTTGAGATGCCTCTTATCGATTCAATCTCTGGTTTTGTTACAGGTTGGAATACGGCAGATATTGCAAGAACCTCAAGTGCAGCACGGGAAATGTTATATTTTCTTTCTTCATTCATTAATGTTTTAACGAGATAATCATATTCAGGTTTTGTAAATATCTGGTATCCACCCTGGACCTTCTCAATGTAGATACCTTTTAGAGAGTTGTATTCTTCGATTAGTTCATTAAGAGCCTCTTCTATAATGTTTGTTTTTTCTATTTTGAGAGCACGTTTGAGTGAAATGATACTGAGTGGTTCAGAGGATGCAAATAGAAGAACCTCTATTCCCTTTTTCAATTCTTTTGAATTCATCTAAGTTCCTCTTTTATAAACCTTTTTCCCGGGAGTTGTTTAATTAGACCTTTAATTTCGAGAGACAGAAGAATACTTAATACCTTTGACGAAGGAAGATTAATTTCCTCGATTATGTTATCTATCAAGAGGGGAGATTCTTTCATAGAATCGAAGACCTTTTTCTCACTGTTTGAAAGTTCTATCTCTTTTGCTGGAGGTAGAGGAGCAAAATCTTTCCGATTTAAAAATGGGAATTCCTCGATTATATCATCTACATCAATTATCAGTTTTGCACCCTGCTGAATCAATTTGTTTGTACCCAGGCTTGTTTCCCTATATATATCTCCAGGAACGGAAAATACTTCTTTACCCTGTTCAAGAGCCCACTTTACTGTGATAAACGTTCCACTTTTTAACGTTGCTTCAACGACGACGATTCCAAGGGAGATTCCACTAATGAGTCTGTTTCTTTGAGGAAAGTTAGTAGCAACTGGTTCAGTTCCGAGTGGAAACTCTGATACAACAACTCCGTTTTTAATAATATTATTCATGAGTTTCTTATTCTCTCTGGGATACACTACATCAATTCCTGAACCGAGAAATGCAATAGTCCTTCCTCCTTCGTTAATTGCGACCTGATGTGCAATTGTGTCAATACCCCGCGCCATTCCACTCACAATGGTAAAGCCAATATTGACAAGGGAACGGGTGAATTTTTCTGCTTGTCTTTTTCCATAGTGACTTGCAGTTCGGGAACCAACGATTGCAATTGCGAGGTCGTCATCTCTTTTAAAGTTTCCTTTTATATATAGGATTGGCGGAGAGTTTCCAATTTCCCTTAAGAGATGGGGATAGTTCTGATCAGCTAAGGTAAGTACGTCCACATCATAATCAACAAGCTTCTTTTTGTAATCGGTTATATCTATTTTTGTTTTTTTTATTTGTTTGAATATCTTCTCAAATTTCGGGAGAAAAGTTGTTAATTCGTCAATGTCTTTCTCATAGATCAGGAAAGGATCTTTTAGCGCCACCATTAACATTCTTAGACGTTTTTCGCCAATAGATTCTATAAGGCTTATTTTGATCCATTCTAACGTTCGTTCATCCATATCAAGCACCTTCGTCGAGAATATCTTTATAGAGGTCTGTATCTATTTTTTTGAGTTTTTCGAGGATAAATTCCTGAAAATCTGCATCCTTGCGTGACAGGTATGATTCGACAAATTTTAACCTGTCTTTATTAATTATAGAAATGAGGGATTCCTCGGCAGTGTTTCTGACCATTGTGCTTGTATCTTCTAAAAATGAAAGCAATGGGTCAAGACATTCAATTTCACCGATATGACCGAGAGTTATACAGACAGCAGATCGGACGTACCAAACACCCTGTTCTGCTGCATCAAGGAGAGAGGCGATTATCTCTTTGCCGAACCTACCAAGGGTTTTTGCTACATAAACCCTCAAGTGCCAACTCTCATCAGATAGTAGTTTTATCAATTCTTTTTCCGCCTGTTTTCCACCCATCTCTACAAGTCCATTTACTGATTTTAATCTTCTTTTTATATCACTGCTGCTGAGGTCTTTTAATAATTCGTCAACAGAATCTCTTTTGTCTAACATTCTCACCTCCAGTGATTTTAATTATGCTCAATATCTTCTTAAGGATTGATGCAATCCCTGTTCCTGTTAATGCGGATATATAGAAGATTTCTTCATCGAGTACAGGTTTTTTAATTTCACCTTTCACCAGGTCAATTTTATTCACAGCAATAACCCTTGGATATTTAGTGAGTGTCTTATTGTATGAATTCAATTCGTCTAAAATAGAAAGATAATCATTTTCTATGTTAACTGAGGTAATGTCAAGGAAAATGAGTAGTAATCTTGTCCTTTCAATATGCCTTAAAAACTCCAGTCCGAGTCCTTTACCATTAGAGGCACCCTTTATCACACCAGGAATATCTGCAAATGTTAAACGGGTAAAATCTTCAAATTCAACTACACCAAGATTTGGGGAGAGTGTTGTGAAAGGATAATTTGCTATCTTTGGTGTTGCACTTGAAATTTTGTCAAGAAATGTTGATTTGCCAACGTTTGGATAACCCACAATTCCCACGTCAGCTATAGATTTCAATTCGAGTATAATTCTTTTTTTCTCGCCTGGTTTACCCTTTGTTGCGATTTCAGGATGTTGAATTTTAGAAGTAGAAAAATGGATGTTCCCTTTTCCACCTCTTCCTCCTAAAGCGATTATACGTTCATCACCTGGAATAAGCAAATCAAAAATTAATTTTTCCTCTTCATTCCATACACTCGTTCCTGGTGGAACCTTAATCACTATGGTCTTTCCTTTTTTACCATACATTTTCTTTGATTTTCCATTATTACCGTTTCCTGCTCTGATAGTGGGGGTATGTCTGAGGTGATAAAGATTATTTATATTGTTGTCAACCTTAAG
>JAGMEZ010000613.1 GCA_023127905.1 Caldifarciminota bacterium | reverse complement strand
TCCGAATAGATGTAGACTTTGGAGACTCAACCATTACCACATTCGTTTATGATGGAAAAACGGGTTACAAAGATGGAAAGGCACTTTCAAAGGCAGGGAGCATAGAAATGGTGTTATTTGGATGTCCCTGCGGGTACCTTTCAGCAATGGAACAAATCTATGAATCTGACTATGAAGAAACGGCCGCAATATTTGCCACTGGCAGACAGGGAAACAAGCTTTTTCTCGATTATAAAACCCACCTTCCTATAAGATATGAATTAAACAATAAATCTGTAGTATTTGGTAAATATAAAAAGATTGATGGATTCGGCAATTTTCCATTCTTTATGGCAAAAACTGGACCGGATGGAGTAGCTGCGATAACGAGGATAACAAATGTTGAAAAGATGATTATTTTACCGGCGAATTTCTTCAGTGTTCCAAGACATAGCGATACAGAAACTCTTGATTAAAGGGGGAAAAATGAAACATATTGTCATTGTTGTTTTTTCTGTACTATTTTTACTTTTCACCATCTCCTCGTTTTTTGCTGACGACACCCAATTCTTTTCCTACTATGTAACACCTGATGTCTGGATCATCTTTGATACATCAGGAAGCATGTCCTGGGATATGCAAGGTTGTCATACGTGGGGAGACGGTTCCGAAGATTATGAGGGCAGAGATACAGATGGAGATGGACTTCCCAATGATGCGAGATTGTACATGGTAAAAAATGCAATTCATGGATTAGTTAATGATCCGGAAATTGATATCCGGTGGGGTCTTGCTTCATTCTATCAATCGGAATACAATGGGGAGAGCGATGACTGGTATAGAATACCTGATGCCGGTTTTTTATATCCTGTATGGTCGGAATGCTACAGTTCACCGTCAAGTTATTCTAGACCGAATATGTGGTGGCATAGTGCCACAAGACCCGATGCATATGAGGCTTTTTTCATGAGGGTAGAGATGTCTGAAGGTGCACCTGCACATCTCAATGCAATATCCGAATGGGTGGATAACGTTACGAGCAGCGCACCCAAGAAAGAATTCCATGCACAGGGCGGAACCCCTCTTGCCGGCGCACTCAGAGGTGTCAGATACGAGTATATGAGTAAGATACCTTCCGATAATGCAAAGTGGTGCAGGGGATACTATGTAATACTTCTGACCGATGGAGAACCAACGTATGGAATCGATACAACGGACAATGTGTCATGGTCAGGATACAATGGCAGCAGCCCACAATGGATGAAAGACCAGTGCTACCAGGAAGCGGAATCACTCATGCATACATACATCCCACCCCATGGTGGCGACCCCGACACAGTTCTTCCAATCAAAACGTACGTTATAGGTATCGGTATGGTTGGTTCCGGAACACTCGATTCTATAGCAATTGCTGGAGGAACCGAGCACTACTATCCTGCGACAAACCCTGAAGAACTCCAGGAAGTATTAAGAGCGATCGTTTCAGACATAATCAGCCAGGCAACATCATATGCTGGAGCAGAAGTGACAAGCATCCAGGAAGAATTCATCACATCAACCTACGAAGCACGGATGTATCTTTGTACTTTCATCCCATCATACAAAAGCATATGGGAAGGACATTGCAAAGCAGTAAAACTTGTTACCGGAACGTTCAACATAGATTCAATCCCCGATTCACTCATATATTGGGATGCGGGAGAAATCCTTGATACTACCCATGCAGCAAGCAGGATGATCTATACTGAGAAGAATCAAACCCTCCTGTCGTTCGACACGGGAAATATCTCAGCAGCAGATTTAGACGTTGCAACTATTGGTGCCAGAGACAGCATTATAAATACCGTTTACGCAGGTAGACCATCAGACACAACTGGTTATCTCGGTGATATATTCCACTCTTCTCCTCTCCGTATCCGGGGACCAAACTATTTCTATGAGGATGATGATTTCTATGATTACAGAGAATACCAGAACAACAACAGGGATCCAATGATATATGCCGGTGGAAATGATGGAATGTTACACTGTTTCAACGACTCAACAGGAGAAGAGGAGTGGGCTTTTATTCCCAACGATCAGCTTATCTACCTCAAATACCTCTTGATTGAACATGATTACTACCAGGATGGCACTATTATGGCTGCCGATATCTGGTTCCCTAACCCGGCTGGAACCGACTCCTTCAAGAATGAAGATGAATGGACAACAGTCCTTATCGCAGGTCAAAGACAGGGTGGAAGTAGCTACACTGCCCTCGATGTAACAGACCCTTACAATATGAACTTCCTCTTCAATTTCGTCGATACGATGGGCAATCTCGGGGAGACGTGGAGTAACCCTGTTATGTTCAAGATCCATAAAAACTCGTTTTCCCCGACAGACGAACGATTCTTCTGTTTCCTGGGTGGAGGATATTGGCCTGACACACTTTATGATAAATTCGATCCCTGGTCAGCTCTTCCCTACGGTAATTCATTCTTCGCACTTGATATAGTCAATATGGTGGCTCACAATACCAGCCCAACTCTGGGAATCGATTACTGGGAGATTCCTGCTGCAACTCAGTATGTGGACTCAATGGTGTGGCCATTTCCATCACAGCCAGCAGTTATCGATACCAACCTTGATACCTACGCAGATATACTCTTAATGGGGGATTATGCCGGGCAATTATGGAAGGTTAATATAAATGGAACGGATTCTGCTGATGTCATTGTCGATGACTGGGAAGCAGAGATTCTCTTCAATGCACCACGACCATCCAATGTCGGACAGGAACACCTGTGGCAGCCAATATTCTTCCCTCCGACAGCTGTAACGGACGGCAGAAGATGGTGGTTTTACTTCGGTACAGGTGACAGGGCAAGAGCTGAAAAGGAAGGCACTGTGAACAGGTTCTATGCAATAATCGACAGCACGTACACTACACCCCTTACTGAAGCAGATCTAAAGAATGTCTCTGACCCCTCAGGTGGCGGTCCATTAACCGAAGCTGAAATCCTGGCAGGAACCTACAAAGGATGGTATTATATTTTCACAGATTTCAACTTTACAGATTCTATAGGAAAAAGAGATGGAGAAAAAGCAACCTCTTTTGCTACAGTGCTCATGGATACTCTAATCTTTACAACATTCCAGCCTTACAATCAAAACGATCCCTGCATTTCAGTAAGTGGTATTGCACGGCTTTACAAGATTTACTACAAATCAGGAGATTGGACAGGAACGATACCTTCAACAATTGTGGGCTCAGGTCTTCCACAAGCACCACGCTATACCTTTGACATAAGCGGAGACGGGCTTCAGGTAATTAACCTACCTGGGCAGGTAATCGTTCAACCAACACCAGGTCTCGGCATCAGAAGGAAAATCTTATGGTGGCACGAAACATATTAATAATCGAATTCCTCTTTTTACTGCAGGATTAAAAAACAGGAGACCCAATTGTGAATGGGTCTCCTGTTTTATAATTTCATAACCAACAATATACCTTGTATGTTGAAAAATCCTCTAACTTCCCTCTTTAAATTTTTTCTCACAAGAATGAAAACATTGAGTTCCCCTGAAACTTATTTCCCTTTCGAGTTTACATGATATTTTAATAAGTTTATATGCACCACCTTCTACCTGTTCATAAAGAAGCCTGACAGTCGCTGGTTTGTCGTATTCAGGGCACATAATATTTTTGGTCATTTCAATCTGTTCTGCCATTAAACCTCCTCATCTTTTTATATAATATTCTATATATCATAAAAAACAAAAGGTCAAGGAAAAAATCATACTCTATATCTCCATTCTTCTCAGGCTTCTCATTCCTGCCTTGAGGGGAATGATAGAGAAGAGAAAACTAACAACTATAAATATAAGTATACAGAATATAAAACCCTTCAGATGGAACTGTTCCAGTTGAAACGCAGATGAAATAAATCTTCGTGTTGGGATTGCAATAATTACAGTCGAAACAGCAATGTATAAAAGGCTCAGGATAGCAGTAAGAACTCCTCCACCACCAGCTGCAATCTTACTTGGATTCGATTCATTAAAATCTGGGAAGAGTGCTCCAAATCCAATTGATATGGAAATAATTGTCACTGTATACACTGTAGTAATTCCTGCACAAATTAGAGTGAAGGGAATTGTACTTTTTAAGGCAATATTTGAAAAAACAATAACGAATTCTGCAAGAAACCAGTTTGGGATGAAACTTATAAAAAATTTCTCAATAAAAAATTGTCTCATTCTTACAGGGGAAGAACGGAGAAAACCGATTGATTTTCCTTCAAGGCTGATAGCAGGATAAACAAATCGAGTAGAAAGAGTTGCGACAATGTATCCTGTAAACCCTAAATTTATAAATGAAATTATTGCAAGCCAGAACGGTACATTCTCATAGATAGGAGTCCTCTTCAGGCTTATTATATAAGTTGGTAGCAGAACAAGAAAGATAACTGCTTGCCCCCATTGTGAAGGAAGCCTTGTAAACATCCTTACATCTTTTACAATAAGTGATGCAACAGTATGAGGTATTTTAAGTTTTATCAAAAAATTAAAAAGAAGATTTGAATACCGTCTTTTATTACCGGATGAAACCGACTCAAAAGAGTTATTCCATCCTCTTTTGTAAACCCCCAGAGCAATCCCGTGTGAAAGTGCTACAGAAAAAACTGCGCTGGTAAACAGAAGAAGAAGAAAACGAAACGAAGTTTGGGTGAATGGTTCACTTAAAAATTTTACAAGATGATCTGATGGCAGAAAACGATTTTCAATCCTCAACTGCTCAATGTAAGTATCTATTACATTAATGTCATCAGTAAAAGGAACGCGTAAAACCGAAGGTTGCGAAATAAAAATAATGATCGCAAAAACAGCAATTAACACGATAACTACGTACATCAATCTTTTCCTGGTTATATTACCCAGAACATTTACTAAAAACATAAGAATAATTACACCGGTAGCAGAAGGTATAAGTATGAAAAGAAATAGTGCAAAGAGGGATAGGGGATAAAAACTAAAATGATAATTCTGGGATAACCCAAAAGCCCAGGTCAGAGGAATTGCTGCAATTATAGTAGCCCAGGAGCAATAGAATGTATTTTCAAAAAATTTAGAAAAGAAAATCCTCTCTATGGGAATCGGCAAAGACATAAGAAATTCAACCTCTTTTGACCTAAAAAAGGTTGACAGAGCAGTAATGATACTGGAGAGAAAAATCATTGTAAGAAAAATAAGAAAAGCAAGGCTTATTATCCTTTTTGTGAGGATAGGACCAATTATCTCAAGCGTTTCAAGATAATTAAAAACCCTGTAGAAGAATATACCACCACCTACAAGGAATAATCCTATTACAAAAATATAACTTGTAAGGCGTACAATATTCTGCGGTTTTAAGGCAAATATTGATCGCAAAGCGGTTTTGATCCGGATAAAAATGAGTGTAAACACTGTTTAGTTCGTTTAGAGCGTCTTGATCGTTTAATTTCTGGATTATAGATTTTAGCCTATGCAAGTTTGCTTGCCCCGTCTACCACTCAGAATTTATTTCTCTAATAGTGTGGTTATTCGGGGTCATTGCGAATATTCTTTCGACAAACTCAGTATAAACTCCGTGGAGCCTGTCCTGAGCCCTTTGTTCCCTCGATGGTAAACTCAGCGAAGGAAAGCAATCCCATCTGTTAACCAATAAAACCAATGTAACTAATCAAACTAATGAAACAATTTATTTACTTTTCACTCTTAACTTTTCGGTAGTCGCAGGTTTAGCCTGCGTAATTCTTTTACGCACCTTAACCCCGTTAGAATAATTTTCTAACGGGGTTAAAAGGTGCGGCTACATACTTCTTATTGCTGTCTGCCTACTGTCCTTGCTCTGCTTCAATGATCTGCTTGATA
>JAGMEZ010000612.1 GCA_023127905.1 Caldifarciminota bacterium | reverse complement strand
TCTTAATTTCCATTCTCTTATTAATAGGGGAAATTCTCCCCAGTGGGTAGAAATTCCCCTATAAAATTTTTTACCAAGCAGTTTCTTGAACATATTTGGTAATTTCTTACGAGAATATATTTATCTGCCAAGCTACTTAATCTAATTAATTTAGGAAAATAGAATCGTATCTTAAACTGATAAAAATTACAGTTTTCTTCCTAATAGCAAATAAACGGCACGATATTTGCAGATGCATATAGATGGAAAAAGTAGTATGGAGTAGTTGAACCATAAAGAGAAAAGGAGGTAAGTAAAATGGCAACGAAGAAAAAAACAACTACCCTCAAGAAGAGGGTAAAGGGAAAAGAGGATGTAGTTATTATTTCGAGAATTCCGAAAGAAAAAGAATGGAAATTACTCTATTTTAAGAAAGGTATGGATATTGAGAAAGAGTCTGCACTCTACAAAGGTCTATGTACAAATTGTGAAAAGCGTGAAACCTGTATAATTCCACAACCAGATAGTGGGATATGGCGTTGTAAGGATTATATTCAAGAGACCCCAATTGTTGCTAAAAGGGAGAAAGTCGGGCTTTACAAAAATGTTGAACAGCAGTTCAACAAAGCAGCAAATATGATGAACCTCGATCCAAACATTCGCAAGATTCTTTCAATGACAACCAATGAGATTATGGTTAACTTTCCTGTGAAAATGGACGATGGAAGGATTGAGATGTTTAAAGGTTACAGAGTTCAGCACAACAATGCACTTGGTCCCTTCAAAGGAGGACTTCGCTTCCATCCATCAGTGGATCTTGATGAAATCAGGTCGTTGGCAACTTGGATGACCTGGAAGTCAGCTATTGTAAACATTCCATTCGGGGGTGCAAAAGGAGGAATTCAAATAGATCCTTCATCCTACTCAATAAGTGAACTAGAACGAATCACCCGTCGTTTTACCTTTGAGTTGGGATGTAATATTGGTCCCGACTATGACATTCCTGCTCCTGATGTGAATACCAATGCGCAAATTATGGCGTGGATGCTCGATACCTATCTCTCCACTGTTCCACCAAATGAACGTCAACGTTGCATTTCTGTTGTTACTGGGAAACCCATTAATTTGGGAGGAAGTGCAGGTCGCGATAAAGCAACAGGTCAGGGTGTAGTTTTTACCATC
>JAGMEZ010000611.1 GCA_023127905.1 Caldifarciminota bacterium | reverse complement strand
TTTTAGTGTATGAAGGTTGGGATTTTAGGGTTGAGTTTATAGATTAAGAAAGGCATTAATTCTCTCAGAGAAATAATTCACCTAAGGGTGGCTTTCTGAAAACAAAAAACTATCTCTTTGGGTCATACAATCCCATTAGGGATCCAAAGTGATGGATTATAAATGTGCTCGTGCTATTTTATTCTGAATTCAGTTTATTATAAAGAAAAAATCCTATCAAGGGTTAAACTGTGGATAAGTTTAAAAGTACGGATTTTTGGCTTGTTTGAGGGATTTTGAGATAAGAAAGTTTAAGTAAAAAACGGCAAAATAAGGTAAAGGTAGTTACTGAAGAATGGGCGCTGTCCCCGCTTTCCTAAAAATAAGGAATTACGCATGCTGTTATATAATCTGCTTTTTCAGAACATAGGAATGCTACACCTTCCGCTACATCTTGCGGTGACAACTTCTCGCTTTTTAGTGCTCCTTTACAATACTTTATTGCCGTTTCTAAGTCTGGAATCATTTCAACTGGTCCTGGTGCTACAACATTAATAGTTACACCATGCTTATATGCTTCTTCTGAAGCCATAAGCATGGCATTTTCCCTTGCTCCTTTTGCTACATTGTAAGAATAAGCAGGAGGTTTTTTTGTGGGGTGCACCGTAATGGCGACAATTCTTCCGAATTTCATTTCATACATTTTTGGTAAAAGTAGTGAAAACATATAATAGATAGGATTAACTTCATTTATCACATCTTGCATTGATTCAATGGGATTTATTTTGTGGATTGGTTCTTGGTGCCACCCGCTACCAGGTCCAACAACATAAATATCAATCTTCTGAAATACTTCAATTGATTTCTCAATCAGCTTCTCACTATCAGTTTTATCGAATATGTCGGCCTGTAAGGCTATTGATTTTCTTCCCATATTTTGAATAGCATGTGCAACTTTTTCAGCCTGTTTATGATTTTTACGGTAATTAACAATTACATCAGCTCCTTCTCTTGCCAACGTCAAGGCAATACTTCTTCCCATACCGTTACCTGAACCTCCTGTTACAAGAGCAACTTTGTCTAAACATAACATATTGAAGCCTCCTTATGTTTCATCAGCATTTCGCTCAAAATAACATATCATCTTTGCAGTTTTTCCAAGAGATAATGCAATCTCTTATCCATCACATCCATCTACAAGGTCCATCCACCAAAAGCGAATTTGTGGAACATCCCTATCTAATCGTACATGAGGGCGCAAAAAATCGTATTGTGGTTGGTTAACATCTATATTTCTCAATCCTTTGTCATTGCGCCAGAATTCCTCTGTCTTGACAAAACCTGCTTTCTCATAGCACCGAATAGCCCTAGTATTAGCAGCCGCGACATCGAGTCGTAAGGCTTTCAAACCGAGTTTAAAGCACCAATTAGAAACTTTGCGAATAATCAATGTGCCTATACCTTTATTGCACCATGAGG
>JAGMEZ010000610.1 GCA_023127905.1 Caldifarciminota bacterium | reverse complement strand
GGCATCATAAATATAGAATCAACATAAAATCCTGTTATGCCCTTTGCCTCGAATCCATCAAGCATAATTTCAAATGCCCTCTCCCTTGAATTATGAGATAGAATTCCACCACTACCTATGACCATGTCAATCTCAAGGGGATCTAAAGAGGTTCTCCCTGTGTTCCACTCCTTTACCTTAACATCCTTACCCCGTACAGATGATGTTATCTTATCTATTATTTCTCTTGATTCTGCAAGTTTCTTATGATCATCAAGAGCCATTCTTATGATTTCCTTTGCAACTGCAACCTCCATCTCCTTTTCAACTTCATCTTTAGAAATTGAAGTTGGAGATATCATCTTGTTCGCAGCGATATCCATCAATGCCCCTTTTTCCATCTTAAGAGACATCCATCTAAGTACGTTATCTATCTCTGCCCTTTTTATTGTTTGGAGAAGAGAGTAACTCATCCCAAGATTTGCACTTACTGTCCTTGTTACTTCACTATTGTAGGCAGAGAAAACATCGGTTGTAGCTCCTCCCACATCAAAAGAAAGAACATTAATATCTTTTTCCTCTGAGTATTTTTTCATAAGTTCAAATACAGCACCTGGCGTAGGAAGTATTGGTGCAGAAACATTTCCGAGTAACCTTTCATATCCCGGTGCCATCTTCATAACATGATCCATAAATATTCTTAATATTTCTCTTCTTGCAGGAATAGGATTTTCTTTCGTGAGATCTGGTCTTAAATTTTCTGTAATAGTCAGGTCAAACTTTTTCTCAAGTGCAATTTTTATGAATTCATTTCCATCACTATTACCTGCATAGACGAGGGGAACTCTGTATTCACCGAATTTTCCCTTCAATTCTGAAGATGCAAGAATCTCCCCCAGTTGGACGACACCAGAGATTGCTCCACCCTCAACCCCTCCAGAAAGAAGTATTATATCAGGTTTCAAATCCTTCAAAGCCATAATTTTTTCAAAAGGTGTTCTCCCATCATCTATAGCAAGAACATCCATAACAATAGCTCCTGCACCAAGGGCAGTTCTCTCAGCACTCTCTCCAGTGTAGTATTTCACAAGCCCCACTGTTATCATCTGAAGTCCTCCGCCAGCGCTGCTTGTAGCAAGGAAAAGATCGACTCCTCCATCAATAGTGGAGGGAACAAGAAGTTTCTCATTCTTTAAGATTCTCCAACCTGTTTTCTTCTCAAGACCCCTTATGGAGTTTATCAGACCATTCCAGACATCCTCCTCTGGAAATTCTACTGTTGTTCTGTATTGTTCATATCCTGAAAAAACCATATCTCCCTTATTATTCCTTCTGAAAAGGATAGCTTTTGTTGTAGTACTACCTACATCACATATAAGTATTGCATTCAAGGAATGACGGGAAACGATATCAAGAATCTCTTTCTCAGAGTATCCCATCTTTCTCGCTTCAAATTGAAAATCACTGTAGAAATCAAGAAGAAGCTTTCCCTTCACTCCTGATGGAAGGGAAACAACAGTTGCACGACTCCCTTTCTTTGTTTCAATCATACCCACCTCTTCAAGCTCCTTATATGCTCTTACAACTGTGGCTGGATTCACATTTAATTGAGAAGATAATGATCTGACAGAAGGAAGCTTCTCTCCTGTCTTTATTTTTTTTGAAGAAATCAGAAGTACAAAACCATCTATAATCTGTTTGTATAAAGGAATATGTGATTTAAAATCAATTTTTATATTCATCTGTAT
>JAGMEZ010000061.1 GCA_023127905.1 Caldifarciminota bacterium | reverse complement strand
AGGAGAATCTTCTCTTTTATGCCTCTTTCTATAGAATTAAGAATACTGAAGCAAGGAAGATTTTTTATCCACTGTTAGAAAGATTTAATCTTTTAGATCGCAAGAAAGATAAGGTAGGCACTCTTTCAAAAGGTATGAAACAAAAGATAGCATTGATCAGGGCTCTTACTCCTAACCCAAAAATTCTATTTTTAGATGAGCCTACAGCAGCATTGGATCCTATTTCTCAGCAAGAAGTAAGAGGGATGATTAAGCAATATGCTGGCAGTGGAATGACTATATTCTTCAGTTCACACAATCTATATGAGGTTGAAGGAATATGTGATAGGGTTGGCATATTAAAAAAAGCGAGACTACTCACAGTAGATACAGTGAGTAATCTTTCAAAGAAATTCGGGGAAACATGTTTAGAGATTTCCATTAGAAAAGAAGAAATAGAAAGAGCATCTTTTCTTATAAAGACTAAATACCCGTCACTTAAATTGGAAAAAGGGGAGGATAAACTTTGTTTAAGGGAAGTCACAGAGAGCCTAATTCCACAGATAAACAAAATGCTGGTTTCCTCTGATATTTCAGTTGGAGAAATAAAGATGAAAGATTCACAATTAGAAAAGATATGTGTCGGATTGATTAAGGAACGATATGTGGAAAAAAATACTTAAAAAAGAAATACGGAGCATTTTAAGAGAAAAAGCCCAATATCTCTTCGTATATCTATTCCTTCCTATAGCAATATTTGGTTTTACTTTTTATCAAACTGTAAAAATGGGGGGATACGGTTTTATGGGAAAGATTCTCGTAAATTTTTCAGTATCACATTTTTCTCTTTCTTGGTTTCTTCTTTTCTCCTTTATTGTTTTACCTGATGTATTTTATCGAGACAAGTTGCAGAAAATATTAGAATCGCTTCTTACAACTCCTGTAGCACTCTCTGAAGTTTTAATAGGTAAGTCACTTGCAATAACGCTCATTTCTCTTTTAATCGTTTGGTTGGAACAGGTACTTATGTTGCTTGGCGTGAATTTATTATATCCTAATTATAATCTTTTATTCCCTGATTTACCTGCCATTTTGATAGGTTTTTTCATTATCCCTATCTTTGGATTTTCTTTTATCCTAATTACAGGAATAACAGCATTTAGTTCAGACAAATATAGAATCCTTTCTTTTATTTTGCCCAGTGCTGTAATGGGTTTTTTCTTCTTTTCTGCTTATAAGATGAAAACTTTTCAACCTACCTGGATAGTCTTCTATATCGATGCCTTCATTTCTCTTGTACTTCTTCTCATTTCATTAACTCTATTAATGAGATTATCTAAAGAAGATACCATTGTGGCTAGGTAAGTAATATAATTTTCATCAGGTTTTTGGGTGGCGAAAGTGATATCTAACTTGATTTTTAACTTTATACAAGAAGGTGTTGATTTAAGAGGAAGAGGTAAACAAAAGAAGAGCAACCATGAAATACTAAGGAAGGAGGATTATTAAATACCGTTATTAACATACAAAGTGAAATGCTTGCCCTCAGTATGAGTTTTGAAAAGAAAGGATAATAAAATGAAAACAGTGATATTCGTCGTTGTTGCCCTCATTGTAATCATTGGAGGAGTTCTCATCTGGAGAACAACTAAGAAGAGAGATAAAGGTGTAGGAATGAGAGGGGGGGAAGAACTGTCCCTGTATAAATGTAAAAAAGAGGTGGAATTAAAACCGGAGGTGATAGCAAGTTTACAAGACTCATTTGAATTTGTTGTCTCCTGTGATTTTCACAATGATTATCTTGCAGTGCTGGATGGTTCATTAAATAGGTGTTATGTCTATGTGAGTTACAAATTAAAAACACAATTGGGAGCTCCAGGGAGTGGTCCGGGAGAATTCAATTTAATGAAAAATGGTAGTGTAAGGTTTGATGAAGAAAATGATATTGCTGTATTTGACCCAATGAATGCAAAGGTACATCTTTTTTCTATGGAAGGGAATTTCCTAAACAGTATTTCAATTGGTAATCCTTCAAGTGACTTTGGCATCTCCAAAGATTATATCTTCTTTACACCCATAATGGGAGAGGATGACATTGTTGTGTTGAAAAGAGAAGATGGTAAAACCTTAAAAACTTTTAAATCATCTCGGGATCTTAATCCACTTAATGCAGATTTTCCTTTCCCTCTCAGGAGAATGGAGATTACTCGGAATGGTAAGGTATTCGTTGTAATCACGGATATCTATAAGATTTCTGAATATTCCTTGGCTGAGGGCAAAGAACTGAGCTTTGGTGTAAAAACAAAGCCTATTCCTATTGACGAAAAAACAAAAAAAATATGGATAGAAAAGTCCCCGATGCTCAAAGGAAAGATAAAGAAATTTTACTCACCATTAGCAGATATATTTATGGATAGAGAAAAAGGTGTCTTATGGGTGTGGGTGTTTTCTAAGGATGAGAAAGGTTTTGTTTTTGACCTATTTGATGAAACAGGTAATTACTTAAATAGGATCAGATTAAAGGATGTAAAGGGGAACCCGGCAGCAGTGAATAAAGCAAGAATGGCATTTTTTGACCCAGAAAGTCTAAAAGTCAATATATACGATGTTTCATCTCTGTATTAGAATGATATTATTAAGTTTTATCTCGCTATACTTATAAAGGATAACAAGTTTAAGTTCGAAATTGTGAATAAAATATAAAGAAAACAGTAGATAGTTATTCAAAGATATAGGAGGGATTATAATTTCTCAGGACGAAGGTGGAAAGGATATGACAATAAATAATCTATGTTTTTTCTAATCTTTTCTGTACAGGTTTTAATTACATCTTTCGAGCCTTCAATTGCAGACGTAGAATCCCTTGCACTCCGGGAGTCTTCTGAGATAAGGATAGCAAGTGAGGAACTGGAAAGTGCTAAGGCAGAATACAAAGCAGCACTTCTATCGTTTGTCCCTTCCATCAAGACAACAGCTTATGTACCATCAATTTCTTACTATTCCGATGAGATCTATTATCCATCTTATCCCTATCCTATCGATTACTGGAAAAGAAAAGAAGAAAAGCTTATTATAACAGAACTCTCCCTATCCCTGCCTTTTGGAGGAGATGCTACTGTCTCCTATGATTTGATGAAGGTGGGTGAGTTCTATAACCTTTATGGAGATAGGGAATACTATGAGGGGAACATAACCTTTAATCTTTCTCAACCTATCTTTGGAACTTCTGTCTTATGGGATAGAATAAAACAACTCAGGAGAGGAGTAGGAAAGAAAGCAAGAGAGTTGAAGAAAGTAAAAAGGGATGTTAAGAGGGAGGTTAGAAGGGATATTGTAAGCATTTTTATTTCAGAGAAAACCCTTGAAGGGATAAACGAAATGGGTGAACTTGCAGAAAGAGGACTCCAGGAACTAGATTTCTTAAGGAAAAAGGGTGTGATTGATGAGAATGAACACCTTATATCTAAAGGGAAATTGGGTCGTTTTCTACTTAAAAAGATGGAGATTGAGGAAGACTTAAGAGAAAACAAGGAAAGGTTGAAGTTACTTACGGGTCTTTCAGATTTTTCAGCTGCCGAGATACCTATTCCTGATTTCTCTGGCGAGTCAGTTCCTGATATAGTCTTTGATCTTTTGACAATAAGGGATGATATAATGTCCATAGATGACGAGATTTCGAGAAAGAAAAGGCTGTTTTATCCATCTTTTGAGGTCTCA
>JAGMEZ010000609.1 GCA_023127905.1 Caldifarciminota bacterium | reverse complement strand
GTTTGGAAAGTGGAAATAACTTCATTTAATATTTTATCTGAAATTGAGAGAAGTAAAAACTTATTACAGATAGCCCATCAGTCGTTTGTGGAGGTTGAGGGTGGCGAGGGTGTCATGTTTGCAGTAGTCCAGTAATTTCTTTCTCAATTCCTCAACTTCCTCTTTTTTATATTTGCCTTGTGCCATCATTGCAAAGACAGCCATTGCTGTATCGCCATCTGAGATTTCGAGTTCATCATAGGACATATCTGGCACCAAAGCGGGTAATGTTTTCTTTATTGATGTGCTTCCGTGAAACTCTGGTTCATAAAAATTCTTCTTGATAATTGCCTCAAGGTCCACTAAACGTGTTATTAGAGCATTTAATTCGTCTACGAGAGAGGGAAAAACTTCTGCAAGGTTATTGAGAATCGTCTTTTCAAAATGGGAATAAACGATTATGCTCCCTTCTCCTTTGAGGTCATTTATTAAACGCTCTGTAAGTTCCACTCTCCAATCTTTTCCTGGATGGGCTATAAATTCAAAGTGGTTTTCGATATGTCCTGGTTTAGAGCACTTGTGTATGGAGTATTGTGTGGGGATCTGGGTATACGGAGCGACATCAGGGAATAAAGGTATTGCTGTACTAACGGTCTCGAAGTCCAGATATAAGGCAGGCCATAAAATTGATTCTAATTCATCTTTCAGATTATTATCGACAAACGTCTTCTTTCCTTTAACGCAGTTTCTCACTCTTGCTTGATTATCACTCAGGGGAAAGTCTTCCGGAATTTTCTCGATACAAATAATGTCAAAGGCTCTTAATTTGTTAAATTTAGATTTACTGAGCCGTGGAATTTCGAATATGTGGTTTTCAATGTTTTTACCAACACAATCAGAGAATAATGAGCAATCTTTGCATTCAAATATAAGTTTGGGTTCTGCTTTTTCCTCTTGTCGCGTGATTTCTTCAATTTTTTTCCAGAAAGGTTCAAATTTATCAATTCTGTTTTTCACATCTTCAGTATGATCTATTTCAACAAAAAGCTTTTGAGCTTCCATGCCTAATCGGTAATCTTTCGAGATAAGCATCAGAGAAACGTCGGATACATTGAAACCAGACCGCTCT
>JAGMEZ010000608.1 GCA_023127905.1 Caldifarciminota bacterium | reverse complement strand
AGAAGAGAATGAAACGGATACAGTATATAAAATGATAATTGACAGTAACCCGATTCTTTTCATTACCCCCCCCTCAATTCACAATTTTTAATGTAAGAACACTACTTCCTGTAACAAGATAATCACACTCTCTTTCCATTCTTCTAACAATCCCTCCTTTAATAAATCTCCCCTCTCCTAAACCTTGAGAATCTTCCATAAGATGAAGTAAAGATGATGGTAGAGAACCGAGTTCGTAGCCCTTTATGATCATTCCCATATTTGAAGTTAGAAGTAGACAGTACAGTACATTGTTTCTCGGGAAAGTTTTCAAAATTTCAATAATCTGTCCAGGTCTTTCTGTTATGAATCTATCTGCTCCTCTCTCCATTTCAAGTTTCATTAATCCATCAGCTCCAACAACTGCGATTTTTACAATTGAATCAGAATACGTTTCTGGGATTTTAAGAGTAAATTTTTCTACTATATCTTCCCCGTTCTTTCCTTTAAGAAAAGCCGTTACCTTTACTTCACTACCTTTTTTAACAGTATAACTTCCTGGTTTGACTATCTCAATTATTGCAGTTTTTTCCTCCTCGGTCACTCGAACTTTTATAGATAATTCTTCTATTTTAATTTTCTCGAATCTATCAGTAAGAATTAAATCAATAACATCATTTATATTATTCAAACTGGACGTCAAAGCATTTTCTCCTGAGAAGAAGTTTTTAACACTCAACGTGCCATACTTATCCAACCTTATATCCATCTCAAGGGAAAGCGTCAGGCTTCCATATCCTCTTCCCTGAGTAAGAATTGAATTTGAAACTACAAGTCCGGAGAAAAATGGCGTAAGTTCTTCATGATCAACAATGTCAAAATGAAAGATTCTGGTCTCTTTCTTCTTCGATACCGTAACATTTAGAGGTATTGTATTCGCCATTTTACCTATCTTCCCATAAATTGCAGCCCTTCTATCCTGTAAAACTGTTCCAATTTCTTTCTCAATATTTGCAATTTTAAATGAGCTGAGCTGACTCGGCATGACTGCATATACATAACTTGTTGTCATCGGAATAGATATCTCTCCTGAAAAGAAAAGGGGATGTCCAAACGCAAATACATCTTCACCATCTATATATGTAACTGTTCCAATTGCACCAAGGGAAACATCTCCTCCTACGAGTTGTGCGCCAATACTCGAACCAACAAAAAGGGAATCCTCTTCCCCACTTTTACCAGCTGCTCCCCCTCCTAAGACAATGCTAAATCCCTTTTCAGTAAAGAAATCATCTATGTCTTTCATAAGCCAATCGTCAAATCCTGACACAACGAGTGGTGTTCGTATATGTGTAAGGGTAACACCATAATAAGGAGACATCTTCCCTTCTTCCCTAATCTTAATATCCGAGTCACCTCTAAAATCTTCATCACCTGAAACCTTTATAGAAATGATTTCGTCAATAGGAGTAATTCCTGTAATCGGTTCAACAGAAAATGTCCAGCCATACGCTGCCGCACCAATTATCTTCCCATTAATAAAAATTGGACTCCCGCTCATTCCTGAAATAATACCTGTCTTTTCAAGACCTGCCCCACTTAAACGAGCAATAATTAATTTCCTTCCTGGACCTACCTGATCAAGAACACCAAGGATTTCAACATCAAAGGTGTCAAGTTTATTCCCACCAAATACAGAGATACCGTAACCTTTCATTCCTGCTTTTACGGAATCCACTGGCATAATTTCGTATGAGAAAAGTAAACAAGGCAAAAGAACAAAAAACAGAAGAAATCTTTTTTTCACCTATCCTCCTAAATTTTCTTCATCTGTTGAAAAATTACCAAGCATCAGTCCATCTTTTAAGTTTTGGAAAAAGTTTTTCTAATTTCCTTTTCGCATCATCCTCAGAAATCTCATCATTTTCCGCCATTCCCCGTGCGGATCTCTCAATCATATCTTCCATCTGGATAGTGGGCTCATTAAACTCACCATCTTCATAACAATTCAGGCAGTAATCTTCGCTATATGTCCCGTCAGGATTTGTTCCAAATTTGTCATCCTCAATTGGTAAACCACAACTTTGACATATATATTCTAATCCTCCCCACATTATTACCTCCTATTTATAATTTCCAATAAAGCTACCAAATATTTACAAGTTTGTCAACATATTTTCAGAAATTTCCCAGTACCTTACACAGAAACCAGAAATCCTACACCTTATTATGAAATTTATAAAGAATTTTCTTGACATTAAAACAATTTAGTTTTATAAGATAGAAAAATAAAGATATCTTTAAAAAAGGGATATCGAATTTGGTATAATAAATAATTATACCTGAGCATTATACCAGGAGGTTGTTATGGCAGAAAAGATCACTCTATCTGCGATAAAGGCAGATGTAGGTGGTTTTGTTGGACATTCATCAATGCATCCTGCGTTGATGGAAAAAGCAACTGAATCACTTGAAAGTGTAAAGAATCAAGGATTAATAATTGATTTCTGTGTAACACATTGTGGTGACGATTTGGAACTCATTATGACGCATGAAAAAGGGACAGAGAGTGGGGAAATACATAAACTTGCCTGGGATATCTTTGTAGAATGCACAGAGGTAGCAAAGGAATTGAAACTGTACGGAGCGGGTCAGGACTTACTGTCAGATGCCTTCTCTGGAAATATAAAAGGGATGGGTCCTGGCTGTGCAGAGATGGAGATACTTGAGAGAAAAAGTGAACCTATTATCATTTTTATGGCTGATAAAACATCACCAGGAGCATGGAATTATCCTCTTTATAAGATTTTCGCTGACCCCTTCAATACAGCCGGACTTGTTATAGATCCAAGTATGCATGAGGGTTTTATTTTTGAGGTTCTCGACGTCTTTCAAAACAGAGAAATTTCATTCAAATGCCCTGAGGAACTCTATGATTTGCTGATACTCATAGGAGCAACCGAGCATTATATTATTAAAAATATCTATCGAAAAACTGATAATGAAATTGCTGCAACCTCTTCAACTCAAAAATTAAACCTTTTGGCTGGAAAATATGTTGGAAAAGATGATCCAGTAATGATAATCCGTTGCCAAAGTGGATTTCCTGCGCTTGGTGAGGTAATTGAGCCTTTTTCTTTTCCACATATGGTTGCAGGATGGATGAGGGGTTCTCATCATGGACCCATTATGCCTGTTAGCTTCGAAGATGCTCATCCTTCCCGATTTGATGGACCACCACGGGTAATTGCAGCAGCATTCCAACTCTCTAATGGAAGATTGATTGGACCGCAGGATCTCTTCTGCGATCCAAGTTTTGATAATTCTCGAAAAATGGCACTCGATGCAGCTGATTATCTAAGAAGGCATGGTCCTTTTGAACCTCACAGATTACCATTAGACGAGATGGAATACACAACTTTCCCTGCAGTGATGGAGAAACTAAAAGAAAGATTCAAGAAACTCAATTAACAATCTTATTCTCTTAGCCAAAAAAGGGGGGCAAGGCAGGAAAAACGTTATTTGCTGTAAAGAATAACATTTTTAGGAAACTTTTCTTTAAATTTTAAAAACCCTTAAAATTATCTTGACAGGGTTTATAAAATGTGATATAAATATCTCGAAAAGTGAATTTATTCACAAGAAAGGAGGAATAATGAACGTAGGTGGTTATGATCTTCCAGATGAACTTTACTACCATGGAGAACATACATGGTTAAAGAAAGAAGAAGATGGAAATGTTAAGATTGGCATGAACGCTATGTGGGCAGGAACAGCGGGAGATGTCACATACATCGACCTTCCTTTTGAAGGTGATGAGGTAAGTCAGGGCGATACCTGTGGAAAGCTACAATCAGCAAAATGGATAGCAAAACTTATCGCTCCCATCAGTGGTGAAATTTTAAAGGTTAATGAAGAACTTGAGGATGATTCAACAAAGATTAATCAAGATCCCTATGGTGCAGGTTGGATAGTAGTTATCAAACCATCCAATTTAGACACTGATCTTGAGAGCCTTTATCACGGTGATACAGTAGCTCCCTGGATGGAAGCCGAAATTAAAAAATCTGAAGAATTAAAGAAATAATTCATCATCCAGTAAATACATCTTAATTTCCAAATAACAAATATTGATCTAAATTGCAATGATTACTACAAAAGATATTACAATACTAACAGGTATTGTAGGAAAAGAAAGAATCTCTGCTGAGGAGAGCGAACTTTTCTGCTATTCAAGAGACCTCGGTAACTCCATTCCGGACGAGCTTCTCAAGGCTTATGGAATGCTTGGTGCTGAGGTTGTTGTTCTACCTAAAACCACAGAAGAAGTATCTGCAATCCTGGAATATGCATACGAGAATAACATACCAGTAACAACAAGGGGTGGTGGTTCATGGGCACTTGGGGGTGTTCTACCAATGGATGGTGGTATAGTTATTGATATGTGCAG
>JAGMEZ010000607.1 GCA_023127905.1 Caldifarciminota bacterium | reverse complement strand
TAAAAGAAGGGAGTGAATATTTACCATATCTTGAAAAAGAAGTACTTTATGTAGGCGATTTTTTAATTCCAGAAAAAGAATTCCTGAAAATGGGTACTTTTCCCATCTCTACCGAGAAAGAAGAGAAAGATTTTACTATAATTACTAAACTGGTTAATAAATTCTCCAGGGTGGTTTCTGTACTTGTTTATGATATAAGAGGTTCAACCTTTATGGGAACGAAACTGGGAAATGCAAAAAAAGAAAGTCTCATACGTAAGAAATTTAGTGAAAGGATGTTAGAAGTCGCTGAAGAGTATGGCGCTTTTCCTATAAAAGATACAGGCGATGGTGGAATACTTTTCTTTTCACAAAATTCGAGGGAGCTTTGTGGTAAGATATTTGCACCTGGAAAGATCGGAAATGAATGGATAAGGTTGAAATGTGAGAAAGAAGAGTTGGAACCGGAGGAAGGTGAAGAAAGTGTAAGGATGGCAATCCTTACTGCAAAGCAGATGATGCTTGAAGCTCAGAAATTTGTCAGTGACAATCTGAGCGAGTACTCGGACTGGTTCAAAGAAGTGAAGGAGAGAGAACTATTCTTTAAGGGTATGAGTTACGCTCAACTTCCTCCTTCATACAAGAGAATCTTTCAAATAGGTATAGGAATAACAAGTGGGCATATTGAAAAGGATGTACATTTTTCTATAAATGCTTTTGGAGACCCTGATATTACAGGAAATCTTGTTAGGGATGCTAATCTCTATTCAAAAGCAAGACAGCCAGAGAGTTCCGTTATTCTTATGGATAGTTCAAGTCTACTTAATCTTCTTCTGAATGAAGATATAATTGAACCAGTTGTTGAGGAAGAAAAGATACGCGGATTCTCAGAAACGGAGATATACAGGTATTTACTTGATAAAACATTTCAATTGGCAAGGGTAAGAACAAGGAAGGTTGCATATAAACTGGAAAACTATGGACTTATAATAGAAAGAATAGGTTACAGGATACTTGAGGAAGGAAAAGATGAAAGGATAATTCCCGAATTAACTATTTCAGACCTGGGGCTTAAAATAACTGATGCAGGCGAAATCAAGGATACAAAAGGTGGAACTATTAAATTCCTTTATGAAGTATCACTTGAGGAGTAAGGTATGGAAAGATTCTATGATCCGAAAGGGATAGAAGAGAAATGGTATGATTTTTGGGAAAAGGAAGCACTCTTCAACGCTGATATAGACATAGACAAAAAACCTTATACTATTCTTATCCCCCCGCCAAATGTAACAGGGATTCTCACAGTTGGGCACGTTTTAAATATGGAACTTCAGG
>JAGMEZ010000606.1 GCA_023127905.1 Caldifarciminota bacterium | reverse complement strand
TTTAAATCTTTTAACCAACATAAAACCCCTTGAGAAGTATATACAATATCGAACCTTTCATCCAAATATCTTTTTATGTCATAAATATTGCAGTATATGAATCTCGCTTTTATATTCGTATCTTTTTTTAACTGATTAGCGTATGCAATTGATTTTTCTGAAAAATCCACACCAGTTACGATGGCTCCTTCTCTTGCCCATGATAGAGTATCTAATCCGAAATGACATTGAAGATGAAGCAAGGATTTTCCTCTTACATCTCCAGCTTCTTTTAATTGAATCTGATCCAACATGGATTTACCATTTTTGAATTTATCAATACCATATGATTTTATATGTACATCCGTAAGTTCATTCCATAATTTTTTATTAGTTTCTTCATATTTATTCATATCTTTCTCTCTTCATTGCAAAACTTTCTTATAACTTTTTTATCTGTAGTTGTTTTATTTGTTTTTTTCATAACTTGTTAATCCAAGTACAAAGCATTAAGACAGCTATTAGTGCTCGAGGATATTCGCTGCGATTCGGGTCATGTAGTAAGTCAACCAGTCGTCCTCAATAACGTGGTAGAGTTGATATCTCGCAACCTTTGGTGAGACTCCGTCCCCTCTTCGACTAAACTTGGAGGTTGGTTTCCCTGTATAGCGGAAGCATCCTTCCTTGGGACAATACATACTGCAAAGCCACTCGAGTACCACTTGAACAGAATGTTCTCCCATACCAACTCCCTTTTCGGAAAACATGAGGAGTTCTCTTACCATATTATGACCGTGATAATAGAACCCACGTATCTTATGATCTTTCTTAATAGAGAGATTCCATACAAGGAACTTCAGCGCTTTGCGCAAAGGATCCTGATACTTTTGTATTTGAGAATGATACAAGGCAGCTGCACCATAGTGCGTAACCCATGGGCAGCTTCTTGTCCAGTTGCGCTCTTCCTTGTGTTTTTGATTGACCCATCCACCATCTTCTCGTTGCCAGCAAATAAGCAAATCGTAGGACTTCCGAAGTCGAACATCCCTATTCATACCTACCTTCCCAAGACCCACCAGGTAAACCGACAACTCACAGGGGAAATTCTCCGGTTCTTCACTTTCCCGTCCCTGCCTGTCCAGTTGGGTGGTCTGATCCACCTTGAATCGACTGAACATACCTTTTGGCTTTTGGAAGGAGAGCGCGTATTCGCACGCTCTTTTCACGCGCTCATCTTGTATATCAAAACCCCTATCCCCCAGGATGGGCAGTATCCAGGCTGTTGTGACATACTTGGGGGGGTAAAAGCTGAATACCCATCCTTTGGCATGTATGATGGTTTAGATGACCATGAACCACCACTGTACCAGGAGCCATCTGCTTTTTGCTTAGAGAATATTTCTTCTGTAACACTGCACTTCTTCACCTCTGCCCATAAATCTTTCATTTCCTTTGAGCGCGAATCTCTTTTTAAAAGGTATTTCTGAGTTAAATATATCACTGGTGATGAACTATGGGAAAGCAGCCAATTGATATTGTTCTCGATTTGCCCCTTATCCAACATCATATCAAGCTCTTATGTTTGTTAATCAGAGTGATGGGTCTTCTAATTAATGTCCCCATAATATATTTTGTGTTTCCATTTGTGGAATTCAGAAAACGTTTTTCTCATTTCCTGCGGATATAAGCGATAATTCGTAAGTTTTTTTAATTCTAACCATTCAATATCAACCTGATTGTTATCAGGTACTTTCCCAATCTTAGGAGTACAATTAGATGATAACTTGCATAAAAATATGTATTCAATTTGATGGGTGTCTTTATCGTATTCAGCAAACTCGTGGTTCCGACCAATATATTCTCGCACAAATATAAGATCCTCCACTTTTACATTACAGTTTATCTCTTCTAAACATTCTCTTTGGAGTGTTTGGTGCATTGTTTCTCCTGGACGTTGTCCTCCACCTGGTAACAGATAGTAGTTACCAATAGGATCAATGCCTTTAATCGTTAGCAATCTACTGTTCTCTATAATAAATGCTTTCACTGAGTTTCTAATTTTCATTTTTGGAGAATTTGGAATTTGGGGTCAGGTTTCAAGATACAAATTAGATATTTTATTGCCAATTTAATTTCCTTATAATTCGCTTAAATTCATTATCTGTTATCTGCTGCTCAATGTAGCTTAAGGCTGTTGGTAGTCTGTTCAATTAGCTTACGCATTGAATCAGGCAGTTGGCTTGTCAAATATGGATGAGTCTCTATTAAACGAATAATGTCTGCTAAATCCTTCTGTCTCTTGCTCTTGCGCCGTTGCTCATCTGAAT
>JAGMEZ010000605.1 GCA_023127905.1 Caldifarciminota bacterium | reverse complement strand
TCGAATTCTTCTTCAATCTCAAATTCCTCAATCTCACCTGATCCGGGTACTTTTCCTTTTAGTCTTATAATTTCACCAGGTTTAATGTCCAAATTCCCATATATCTCAGTGATATAACAGGTAGAAGTTTCATTTGTAGTTCTTAAAACCTGTAGACCCCCTACAAGGATTTCTGGAAGTTCAACCTTTTTCTTTGGACCAGGGTCTTTTACTTTAATACCTTTTCTTATTATCTCAAAATAATCACCAGGAGAAATACCATGAATCTCACCAAGGTCTATATAAACAATGTTAAAAGGAATTATAGTCTCATCAACAGATATAGTTCTAATAACTTGAATGCTTCCTTTTTTAGTTGCAACAAGGCATCCTTCAAGAAAGGTTTCTGGGGTTATTAATTCTGTAAAAGTTGGAAGTTCAAGAGGCTCAAAGGGCATTATCATGTCATGATTTTTTATAATATCAAAGGATTGGATAATTTCTGTTACAGAAACATCGTCGCTAACTTTTAAAACAACTAACTTACCAAGGATATCTATAACCTTTCCATAGTATTTGCCTGTTTTTGGATGCTTTATTTTTTTACCCATTCTGAATATTGTAAACAAATCTCCAACTTGAACTCCATCAACATCTCCTAAATCAATATAAACTGTGTCAGCAGATGTAGAGACAGTTTTATTTTTGGGTTCTGATTCAACAATATATCCTGTTTCTATTTTATCCTGGGTAATAAATCCACCTTTAAAAGCAAGATGTGCTGCAATAATCGGTGCTGCTCCTAAAATTGCTTCTACTTTCGTAACCCCTTTTTCTTTCTTTGGTCTGATATGGATTTTCCCTTTCTTTGCAAGATATGGTGGAATTAAGAAATTTTGACCTGGATATATCCAATGAGGATCCTTTATATAGGTTTTATTAGCCTGCCAGATAGAAGGCCACAGAAAAGGATTACTTAAGTAGAATGCAGAAAGATCCCATAGAGTATCGCCCTTCCTCACTACATGTACTCTCCCTGATCCCTGCGAAAAGGTTGAGACTGTAGTGAAGAGAATTAATGTCATTGCTAAAAGAATAGTCAGGGTTTTCATTTTCCCTCCTTCTTTTTGAGTTCTACAAATTTCATTTTCAGGTCACTCACTATATTCATAAAAAATCCTTCCTCTTCCTTTGTAAGATTTCCTTTTGTTTTCTTTTTTAAAATATCAAGTAATTCGATTGTATTCTGTGCAAGGGTAAGGTTTTTATTCGTTTTTTTTGTTAATGGATCTGGAACAAGCCCTAAATTAGCATAAACTCCTGTTGCTAACATCAATATGAGGCTTGAGAAAGATACTTCGGGTAATTGCTGATGTTTATTATTTTCTTTTTCTTTATTTTTTTTCTTAAACATATCAATCAAATAATATCAGGCTTGTTTAAATGATATTTCATATTCACTAATTCATTAGATGATTATTACTCAATATTTGATTTAAGTTAATATATAGGTAAATCTTGCTCTTGTCAAGACTTTTTTTGGATATTGCTTCCTTTATCTACTAGAAGGAAACTTGTAATGACGCAAGAATAATTTTTGAACTAATTTTCAATAGGGATAAAGATGTGTAAAGATATAGGAAATTTATTAGATTTTTCCAATATTCTCTGAGTTGATCCAACCCGATTTTCCATCTTTAAGTCTTATCTTGACCCAATCATTTATTGATTCTATGATTTGAAATTCTGTTCCCTCGTGTATGACAAATTCACGGGTTGCATCATTTGAGGGGGCGCTCGTTACATTAATTAAATCTTCAATGATAATGCATCTCTTTACATTTACTGATTTAATCTTCAATGATAATAGTAAACAGGATAAAAGCAATATAACAAACAGTGAAATCGTGAGATTTTTTAAGAGCAAAAGAGTTTTTTTTAAGACAAAAAGAATTGAGCATATAAAAGTGAATGAGAAGATTATCGATACAAAAATGAGTAACTCTTTAAATGAAAATTTGTTAAGTAGAACATAAAGGATAAAAAGAAGGAAAGGAGGTTTTTTCTCCTCTATTCTATCTTGTGTAAATGATTTAACAAGGTGAAGATTTTCAGATATTTCTCTGTCTCGTGGGAATAGATTATGAGCTTTTTCGTAATACAAAATTGCATATCCAAGTTTTCCTTTTTTAAAATATGCATTTCCAAGATTATAAAATAAGAAACCATTATCTAACCCATTTTTGATGATTTTCTCATACTGGTCAATAGCTTCTTCATAGTTACCTTCTCTATAGAGTGAATTTCCTTTTATGAAGAGTTCATTATTTGACAACTCTTTTGAGGGTAAGTTTTGATTTAAAATAAGAAGAAGAAATATTATAAATGCTTTCATTGCATGGATTATAACTTAATAATGGGTATGGATGTTCCAAGTATTGTAGTTTGAAAATCCGATTGAATATTGAGTAATGACCAATAACTTGATGTCTCCATTTCTTATTATTGTGAAAATATTTATGGATAAACTCTATCGAGTAATCTTGGAAAGGGTATACTCTCCCTGATATGATGGATTCCGCAAATCCACGTGATTGTTCTATCTAATCCCAAACCAAATCCTGCATGCGGAACCGAACCATATCTTCGGAGATCAAGATACCATTCAAAGGCTTTTCGTGGAAGATTATGTTCCTTGATTCTCTTTTCAAGGATTTCAAGATTATCTTCTCTCTGTCCACCACCAACAATTTCTCCATATCCCTCAGGTGCAAGAATATCCACACCTAAGGCAAGCTTTTCGTCTTCAGGTGAACTTTTCATATAAAAAGCCTTAATGCTTGAAGGAAATAGTGTAACATGAACAGGTTTATCAAAAGATTCACTTATTATCATTTCCTCAGATGCACCAAAGTCACCTCCCCATTTAAATTTCTCACCTTTTTTGTTTAGTATGTCAACTGCTTCAGTATAGGTTATTCTTGGAAATGGTGATTTAATATTCTCCAATAGTTTTGTGTCACGTTCAATTGTTTTTAAGTCATCCTTTCTTTTTTCAAGAACCCTTTCAATAATATAAATAATTAGATTTTCTGCCCACCCCATTATATCTTCAAGATCTGCATAAGCAATCTCGGGTTCTACTTGCCAAAATTCTGTTACATGTCTTCTTGTTTTTGACTTTTCAGCCCTGAATGTTGGACCAAAACAGTATACTTTGCCAAATGCCATACAGGTAGCTTCATTGTATAACTGTCCACTTTGTGTGAGGTACGCCTTTTCACCAAAGTAGTCTGTTTCAAAAAGCGTAGTAGTTCCCTCACATGCAGAGGGTGTTAATATTGGTGTATCGATAAGGGTGAATCCCCTGTTATCAAAGAAATCCCGTATTGCTTTTATAGCTTCTGCCCTGATTCGTAGTATTGCATGCTGTTTCTTTGATCTCAACCAAAGATGTCTATGATCCATTAAAAAACTCACTCCATGTTCTTTTTTTGTAATAGGATAGGGTTCTGAGATATGAACAATATCAATATGTTTTATAGATAACTCATAACCCTCTGGTGAACGATCATCTTCTCGAACAACACCGCTGACAATGATAGATGATTCCTGTGTGAGCTTATCGCACATTTGAAATTCTTCTTCAGAAATTTCCCCTTTCACTGCAACGGATTGAATTATACCTGTACCATCACGGATGAGAAGGAAATGTATCTTTCCACTTGAGCGTTTATTGTACAACCATCCCTTTATTGTTATCTCTTTTTCCGAATATTTTGAAACATCTTTAATATAGACAAAATCCACAGATAAGCCTCCTTTTTTCCTAAAAAATAGCATATTTTAATAAAAAAAACAAGAAATATTTTCATAATCGAGTATATAGTTTAGATTGCTAAAAGAATTTTATTGACAAGGAGTATTTTTTTTGATACTTTTTATTTGTGCGGGCGTAGCTCAGTTGGCAGAGCACGAGCTTCCCAAGCTCGGGGTCGCGGGTCCGACTCCCGTCGCCCGCTCATTTTTTTATTTCAACAGGGATTTTAAGAGAATTAAAGAAATTCATTTTTTGATTTATTCTTGAAATAGACTAAAACTTTTATTATATTAAATAAAAAAGGAGGTAGAATGGCTAAGAGTCTTATTTTTATATCTGTTTTGTTATTTGCGGTTTCGGTTTTTGCGCAAACACAGGAAGATATTGAGTATGCCCTTAATCAAATCGCAAAGCCACTCGGAGGTGTTATTAACGACGCTGTTCTTCAGGATGCAAATACACTTAGTGGTTTACCCCATTTCCAGATAACCGGGGGTATTAACCTGAGGACTGTATCGTTTACAGACCCAACTAATCCAGAGAACACGGAAAAATGGACAGCGGGAGCGTTTAGTTTTGAAGGGAGAATTGGTCTGTTCAAGGGAAAATCCTTAGGTCCAACTGTTGGAGGCTTTTGTTCTGCTGACCTTCTTCTAAGATTAGCATTCTATCCTATTGGTGAAGGGGATTCATTATCATTTGTTTCGCACTTTGGAATGGGCATTAAACTTGGATTGTTGAGAGAATCACTTGTAATGCCAGCAATATCAGTAACTGTACAATTCACAGGATCTTCGAAGTTCAGGCTTAAAGATAATGAGAGTGAGACGTATGCTGAATTTACCATGAAGGTTTTTAGCCTTCGGGCTGATGTTAGCAAGAATCTTTTTGTAGTAACACCATATGCTGGTCTTGGATTTAATATTAACTCTTTAGAAGCTGAGATATGGTATGAACAGGGGATTTCGACAGTTCACGATACATATGAAGTCAGCCCTTCCGCATTTAAAGTTTATGCAGGTCTACATAAGCAGATATTTATTATTGGTCTGAATTTAGAGGGGGGATTGTCTGGAGATTCATTCTATGGAGCATTTGGGATTTCTGCTGGAATATAATCTTATTAAAGAAATGAATAAAGAAATTCGAACTATATCTCCCAATTTGAAAAAGGGGGACAGGGGGACTTATGGGGGGGGTAAGCAAGAAAAGGAGGAAAAATGAATAGAGTTTCTATCGTTTTTGTTTTGATTCTTATTTGTATTTCTCATTTATTTGGTCATCCGAGTCATATCCCAGTTACACGTCTTGTATCACCTGACAATTCAGTACCTATGAGTTACAGGGAATGGAAGGAATTAACCTCGAATTCATTACCTGTAAGTATTGGAAATGTGGGTGTAGCAGAAAGTGATGGAGGAAAGGTTAATGTAATTGTTAATTCCTCACTATATCCCAAACTTACTTATTTTCTTAATCCTTCGTCTGGGCAATTTATTAATGATTTAATAAACGATGGATGGACAGTATCAGTTGATACAATGGCGGCAAGTTCAGATCCTTTTGCCCCGGAGACGTTGAGAAATTTCCTTATCAGTGAATATAACACAGGAAGTGTAGGAGCTATTTTTGTAGGAGACCTTCCAATCGCATGGTTCCAGATGATGAATGTTTTTTGGGGTTCTACACCAACCTATACAGATTTTCCCATTGACCT
>JAGMEZ010000604.1 GCA_023127905.1 Caldifarciminota bacterium | reverse complement strand
TAGTGTAGTTCCACCCTTCATCGAGGACAATTGTATTGTTATTTTTGTAGCCTTAGCATGTTTGATTATATTTGTGACAGATTCCTGAACTATTCTGTACAAGGTAATTGCTGCTTCATCACTGAGTTTTTTGTTATTCATATTTATTCGAGAATGTATTGTAATTCCTGTTTGTTTTCTTATATTAAAAAAATATTCTCTCAATGCGTCTGGAAGACCGATGATTTCTAAATCAGGAGGTCTTAAATTCACTGCTATATTTTTCAATCTTGTAATTATTTTCGCAAACGCACGTTTACTCTTATCTATTATCTTGAGTGCATTTTTTAAATTATTATCTTTTATTTCTTCTTCAATATTGCTTAAGTGAGCGCTCAAGATAACTGCCATAGAACCCACCTCATCATGTAAATTAGCTGAAAGTTTTTTCTTTTCTTCTTCCCGGACTGACAATATCCTACGTGAAAATTTCTTAAGCTCCCGTTCAGAGACTTCAAGCATCCATTGATGCTGTTTGAGTTTCTCCAGTGCTTTTATCCGCTCAGTGATATCACGGGCAATATTTAGTATTTTGGTTACCTTTCCGTTTTCCCATAATGGAACTGCATTAACTTCGCATTCAAAGATCTTACCTTTTGGAGTTTTAGCACGAACCTGTAGTCCTTTAATTTCCTTTCCATCGCGTATTTTTGCAACAGAATTCAGCACCTCTTCAATATTGTCTCCCTCATAAAAATCCTTGAAATTCATTTTATGAAAGTCCTCAACGGATAATTTTATGCGATCTAACAATGCAGGATTAGCGTCCAGAAGATTTCCTTCAACATCAGTCAGGTAAATGTAGTCAGGGCTGTTTGAGAAAATAGAGCGATAACGCTCTTCACTTTCTTTTAATTTTGTCTCCAATTCATGTTTATAGAGTGCAATTTTTAATGTACTGTATAGTTCTTTTTCGTCAAATGGTTTAATTATGTATCCATACGGTTCTGTTACTTTTGCCTGTTCTAATACTTTCTCATTAGTGTACGCAGTAAGATAAACTACAGGAATGTTGTATCTTGCTCGTATTTCTTTACTTGCCTCAACGCCGGACATCTTTCCTCGAAGAACGATGTCCATCAGTATTAAATCAGGAAATGTCTCTCTAACATTTTTAAGTGCTCCCTCACACGATGCAGCAATCCCGGAGACATCATAGCCAAGTTTTATTAAACTATGTTTAATATCCTCGGCAACAATTCTTTCATCTTCGACAATCAGGATACGCTTTTTCTTCATTAATTCACCTTTTCAAATGTAATTTGAAATTTTGTCCCTTTGGTTCCATCTACTGATATTTTTCCCTGGAGTTGGTCTTTTGCTAAAATTGAAACAAGATATAAACCCAATGATTCTGTTTTATTAAAATCAAAATCTTTGGGTAAACCAATTCCATTGTCACCGACTATAAGAATAAACTCATTTATTTTAGGTGATTGGAATGATATTGTAATTTCACCCTCTTTGCCTTCTGGGAAAGCATGTTTAAGAGAGTTTGAAACCAGTTCATTAATTACCAATCCACAGGGAATAGCATAATCGACTCCCAGCAGAACATCTGAAACATTAATTTTTAGGGTGATTTTACTTCTTTTTTCATCATATGACCTGAGCAAACTTTTTGATAGGGACTCAATGTACTCTTTAAAATTAATTTTGGTGAAATCCTTTGACCTGTAAAGTTTCTCGTGAACAAGAGCCATTGATTTTATTCGATCCTGACTTTCGGTAAACATTTCAATAGCTTGTTTGTCTGTTATATATCTGGATTGGAGATTGAGCAGACTTGAAATAATCTGCATATTGTTCTTGACACGGTGGTGGATTTCTTTTAATAGCACTTCTTTCTCTTTGAGTGATTCTCTAATATGTTCCTCTATCCGCTTTCGTTTGGTGATGTCAGTTAAGACTGCGAAGCTTCCTATATAATTGCCATATGAATCATGGAGTGCTGCTGGGGAAACGATTGTGTGGATTTTTCTTTCGTCTTTGGTTGTCCATATAATGTCATAGTTTTCACTCCACTCGTTTTCTTGTTTTTTTATTCGTTCGAGCGCTATTTTCTTATTTGTTTCATCTAAAAGATCGAATACAGGAAGACCGATGAGTTCGTCTTTGGAATATTCAACCATTTTACAGAATGCATCATTGACATAAGTTATAACGCCATTTTCATCTTGTATAGCAAATCCTTCGCTCATCATCTCGACTAAAAACCGGTATCGTTCTTCGCTTTCTTTCAATGCTTGTTCTACCTTTTTCCGTTCAGTAATATCTCTTACAATTGCTTGAAAGCCGGACACTTTGTCGTTACGTTTCATTAAACTAATAAGAACTTCGGCGGATCCTTTGGTTCCATCCTTACGAATCCAATTTATTTCAAATGGTTTATGATTTTTTATTTGATGTCGAGAGGAGATAATATTTTGAAGTTTATGAATATCTTCCATTTGTATGGTAGGTAGTTCCGAGAAATATTTACCAATTATTTCGTCTTTAGAATATCCTGTCATATTTGAGAAAGCAGTATTGTATGATGTGATTGCTCCTTTCAGATCTAACATTATTATACCATCAGGAGCAAGTTCAACAATATTTCTATACTTTTCTTCCGATTGGCGCATTTCATCTTCTGCTTTTTTTAGCTCTGTTATATCCCTGTTGACGGCTATCGCACCGATTTGATTTCCTGCAGTATCTTTAATCATAGAAACGGATGAACGGACATTGAGAATTGAATCATCCTTACGTTTCTCGATGACTTCACCATTCCAATACCCTTTTTTATAGAATTGCTTAATCACTTTATCTCTTTCGGTGTTTGGAAAATCCGTTTTAATAATTTTATAAACTGGTTTACCAAAAACTTCATTTTCCTTCCAACCGTACATATCCTCAGCAGCTTTATTCCATGTTCGGATGTTAAAATCAGTGTCATAAGAAATAATTGCATCTGAGACATTTTGAAGCAAATTTGCCTGGTATTGTAGTTTTTCTTCTGTTTTCTTTCGTTCGGTGATATCTTCAATCATTACCAATCCATAAGGTGGTTTTGATTCACTGAAACGAAGAACTGTTACTGTCAGGTTACCCCATAGAACCTCTTTGCTCTTTTTAATGTACCGTTTCACAAGCCTATAGTTAGGGGTTTTCCCTTTGAATAAATTTTCTATGAGTTTCACCTCTTTTTTAATATCGTCAGGATGGGAAATGTCTGCAAGTGTTAATCTGGTAAGTTCTTTTTCTGAATATTCAAACATCAAGCAGAGAATTTTATTTGCTGCGTGAATCGTATAATCCCTGTCAATAATAGCCATGCCGACAGGTCCTTCTTCAAAGGCTAATCGGAATCGCTCCTCACTCTCTTGAAGTGCTTCTTCTGCTCGCTTTCGAATTGAAATGTCTCTTATTACTGCAGTGGAGAAGTGTTTCTTCCCAGATTTTTTTATTGAGACAGCAAGTTCTACTGGGACTTCTGTTCCATCTTTCCTTATGCCAGCAAGCTCTATTGGGTTTCCTGAAACTAAACTAATTCCAGTTTTTTTAAACTTATTAAATCCTTTTTTCTTTGCTTTCCTGTATCTTTGCGGAACAATCTTCATCAAACTCTGTCCCAGTATTTCCTTTTCTGTATATCCAAATATTTTTTCTGCTCCAGGATTCCATATAGTAATGTTCATCTGCATATCAACGGATATTACACCATCAATTGAATTGTTAATGAGTTCTCGGTATTTTTTCTCGCTCTCCTGTAACTTTTTTTCTACCTTCCTGCGCTTGTTTATATGCAATTTTAAATTTATATTTGACTCATCAATGTCCTGCATAATATTTAATATTGACATCCTCTGCTGTTCACTTTTTTCTAATTGGATGCTCAATTCATTAGTTCTTTCCTCAACCTCCTTCTCAAGGTGTTTGCTGTACGTCTCCACTTCCTCTCTGGACTTTTTCAGACTATTTGTCATTTTATCAAATGCCCGTGATAGTTGTCCGATCTCATCTTTTGCCCTGGTTCCGACTTTTAAATCAAGATTCCCTTTTATTATCTCTTCGGTGCCGTGACGTAATTTTTTAATTGGTTGTGTTATTGTTCTGGATATAAAGACAGCAAAGGTTATACCACCAGCTAAAAGAATGAAAAGAATCAATAGTATTGTGTACCTTATTCTGAAAACTGGAGCAAATGCCTCTTTTTCACTTATCTCTGCAAGCAAAGCCCATCCCATCTCATGTATGTGTGCATGAATACCAATAACATTCTCGTCCAGATAATTCTTACATACAACCGGCTCATGTTCGTGCTCTTCTGTTCCAAAAAGTCCAACATCTCTAAAACAAATCCTTGTATTTTCTGTATCAACTTTCAATTTCAGGAAAGAATTATCTACAAACCTTGATGGGGTTATCATGTAGCCTTCTCTATTAACAAGATAAATCTCTCCTGTTTTTCCTAAACCAGTTCTATCTGTTGTTATGCGGTCTAATTTTTCTGTTGATACCCTTGCAACAATAACACCCAGGAAGACAATATAATCTTCATCATAAATTGGTGCTGAAAAAGCGATGGTACTTCTTTTTTTCTTTGAAGAAATATAAGCATCTTTTATAAAAGCTCCTTTTTTCCCTCCCAGAAAATAGGGGTCGTTACTTTTGTCTCTTCCAATATCCTCCTTATCACTTGAAGCAACGATTATCCCATTTTTATCTAAAACAAATATATCATATATAGATTTCTCTATCCTGACAGTATATTCCAATCTTCGCATAACATCTTTACGCCTATTAGTATAGTTTTTATCATGTTTATCTGTTAATAAATACCTTTCAATGATAATGCTTTCTGATAATTGGTTGATTGCTTCTTTTTCTTCTTCCAAATAAGTTTCGATATGGTGTGCTCTTGAGTATGCATTGGTCTCTAAATGACTATAAATTTGTTGTTTAGTAATTCTTTTTGAAATTGTCTCATTGACTATAATGCTAACAATAGCAAAAACTACAATAAGTGAGAAAACGAGGATTTGAGTTTTTATTCGAATAGTCATTTATTAATCTCCGTATTAATCCTTTCAGGTATTTTATACTTAGGTTTTTTATCCATTTTAAGAAGAAGTTCGTTTATTTTCTTCTTCAATTCAATCATCTTCAACTCTCTGCCCACTGCGAATTTGTTAAATCTTTCCAATTCCTCATTTTTCTTCTTAAGCGACTCCTCTACCCGCTTGCGTTCAGTGATGTCTTCCATAAAACCATCAATCCTAACGATATGACCATTATTATCAAATATGGGTGTTGCTGTGTCTTTTATCCATTTAATCTTTTTGTCTTTTGTTATTATGCGATATTCAACATAAAGTACTATCTTTTTCTTTCGGTGCTCTTCGATTTTTTGCCACACATACTCTCGATCCTCAGGATGAATAATGTCATCCCATAATTCTGGGCTTTGCAAAAACTGCTCAGCATTATAACCCGTGAGTTCTTCAGCCTTACTAGATATAAAAAGATTGGAAGATTGTTTGTCAGGGAGTGCTGAGTAAACTACAGCTGGAACATTTTCACTTAATAACCTGTATTTCTCCTTACTCTTCTGAAGCATTTCATACGCCCGTTTACGTTCGGTGATGTCTCTCGCTGTGCCCAACATATGAGGTTTTCCTTCATATTGTACCAAACCTATGAACACCTCCACGTCAACCAGAGTTCCGTCGAGTCTCTTAACTGTCAGCTCATAGGGCTTGGGTCTGGTCGTTCCAGTCAGTGCAGCTTTGCTGACATTAGCCATGGCTATCTTCAGTGAAGAGGGTGTTAGAACATTAAATAAAGTAATTTTCTTTTTAGGTGTAGTGGTTAAACCAATCAATTTCTCAGCCGAGGGGTTCG
>JAGMEZ010000603.1 GCA_023127905.1 Caldifarciminota bacterium | reverse complement strand
GCTCCCAAAGCAGGCGCGCTACCCGAGCTGCGCCACGCCCCGTATAACAATATTATAGTAAAACTTTTCTAAAGTCAACCTAAAAATATGATTACACATAGATTATCTCAATACAATTGAAAAATTTAGGGTTTTAAAATGTTATTTTAATCTGTGTAATCGGAGATTTTTTTTATATCTGAAATTTCTATTATTTAAAATATACCTGATCGTTATTCTGAAGTGATTCAAGTAAATCCTCCATCTTCCGACCATCCTTTGGGTATGTTGACCATCTCATAGAAACCTTTATCTGATCCTGGGTGAGATGTTTTAATCTTTCTACAAGTCTATCGCTCAGTACAAATACGCCGTCTGATGGGGTTTCAGGTAGCATTCCATAAAAGAACCCTTCCAGATTTAAAAAAATGTAATCTATTGTTCTCAGGTTATTTTTTAATATCCCCAAGAGTTTTTCCAAATTACGATCTTTAGATTCTTTATCATGATCCAGAAAACGTAACTCTATAGAGAATATTGAAAAAGGACGCAAATACCTTCGAGATCTGCGTAATTCCATTTCAACCAATTCATTAAATATTCTATATTCACGATCTCTTTTTATCTTCTCAATAAGACCCTTTTCTTGCGTCCCCTGTAAACTTTTTATCTCACGAAGAAAACTGCTAAATTCCATTTTTAATTCGGGGTAACCCTTAAAGCTATTGATGAGAGTTTTATCATTTGTTACAAATGTATCATTAATTTTCTTGAATATTTCTTTTAAATCAGCACGACCAATAGATTTTCTTTTCCTTTCTGCAAATTTAAGATAATTGATAATTGCCTCACCGACAAGTCCTGCTTGCATATAAACATCACCGAGTATATTAACTATATTATCATATTGAGAATTAATCCTTAAGATCTTCTTACAAATTGCAATTGCACTTGAATAGTGTCGCTTTTCTCTATAAAGCTCAATGCACCTCTCATATTCAAGAATAGCTTCTTCTTTCTTATCAAGCCTATTCAGAATATCTCCTCCTATGTTACGAAGATCAGGCTCATCGCTGAAATCTTTAATTTCCTGAAAGTATTCCCTTAAAGCCTCATTATATTTTCCTTTAACCATAAGATTTCTTATATAATCAACAACAGAAGGATAACTTTTCTGGAATTCCATATATCATAAATATATAGTATATAATCACCATTGTCAAGGGTAAAACAGCAGAAAAACCATTTGAGAAAAATCAGTTAAGTATCTGTATACTAATTAAATCTTCTAAAATATATTGACAAACTTCCTAAATTATTGTAAAGTAAAAAAAAAAAAAGGAGGTAAAATGATGAGAAAAAATATGATTTGTTTTTCTGTAGTTTTCTTTCTCATATTCACAGTTATTAGTGCATCTCCAATTCCGGTTGCACAAAAGATAGTATTTACCCATAACATTAGCTACCCCATTCCATTTGTTCCCGCCCAAATACTAATAATGCCCAAAAGTAGCACCTCTATCAATTCAATTATTTCCCTCAATGACAAATATAATGCAACAATGAAAACAGTAGGTAGAAATCTTGGTATCTACAAGGTCATTTTTTCACTCCCTGTTAATAGAATAGAGGTTGAACATGCTTATAAAAATAACCAAACAGAACTTTTAGCACAGTATAAAAAAATGGCAATAAATCAGGTACTTGATATGGTATCTATCTATGAGGAGAGTGGGTTTGTTGAATGGGCAGCTCCGAATCACTATGCCCATATCTGCTATCACCCAAATGACCCGTATTTTGTAGATGCTTCAAGCTTCCCAAATACGTCCACTCCAGACCAATTTGGTCTCTATAGAGTACAGGTAAATGGCGGTGTCGATGCAATGACAGGATGGGATTATACAACAGGAAGTTCATCTATAATCATTGGAGAGGTAGATTCAGGCCTTGATCTGGATGGTCCTGATATTTCAGATAACGTGTGGACAAACCAGGGTGAAATTCCTAACAATGGATTGGATGATGACGGAAACGGTTACGTCGATGATTACCATGGTTATGACTTTATCGGCGATTGGGTAGGTGACCTCTGGGGGACACCAAATGAAGACCCAAACCCGGATGTGTTCTACCCTGATCCTGCTTGCGGAAATGGAATAGATGATAATCTTGATGGTTATATTGATATTGGTGTACCACACGGAACAATGACCTCTGGTTGTGCCGATGCAGTTATGGACAATAACATTGGAGTTACAGGGGCATGTGGTCATGCACAGATCGTTATGGCAAGAGTCGCTAACCCTGAAGGTGGTGGAACAGACGAAACAATTGCAGCTGGTTTTGATTACCTCACTACAATTAATGTCGATGTAATAAACTGCAGTATGGGAGGCTCCTTTAGTATGCCTGCCACAGCAACGGCTGTGACCAATGCCTACAACAGCGGCATTACAATCATTTGCGCCTCAGGAAACTCAGGTGACAATACTACTATGTATCCCGCTTCAATGAGTAATGTTCTCGCTGTCGGTTCCTCGAATACCTCTAACCAGCGAGCACTGTTTTCAACCTACGGTTCCTGGCTCGATGTTATGGCACCAGGAGGTGATGTAGATACATGGCCTAATCCGACGGCAATTCAGGAAGGAATCTGGACTACCTACGTTGCAAGTGTTGGAGACACTGCCTATGGTCTTACGCCTGGCGAAGCTTACATTTCCGGAGGTATTGGAACATCCTTTGCCTCACCTTATGCTGCCGGTCTTGCAGCATTGATAAAAACCCTCCATCCTGGCTATTCTCCTGATAACGTTTACAACCAGATGATAAATACTGCTTATGATCTTCCACCTGCAGGTTTTGACCAGGAGACAGGATACGGAAGGGTTGATTTCGGTACTGCACTTACAGGAATAACAGAAGAACCAAATTTCCAAAATAATAAAAAGTTTATTCTGTCAGTCACCCCCGTTCCTTCATCCTCCGCTTTAACAATATCATTTAACACCCATCTAAAAAATAACCTTAATATTCAGATTTATGATATCAGGGGGCGACTCGTGAATACACTTAATTCCAACGGTAATCAACACATTATCTGGGATTTAAGAAACAAAAACGGTGAAATTGTTCGAAATGGAATATACTTTGTCTCCTTAAATTACGGTGGTGAACAGCAGACTAAAAAGATAACTATTCTCAGTAACAACCATTAGAATCTCACATGGGATACGCAATTGCCAGTCACGATACATTCCAACGGTGTATACAGTGAGAAAAGACTGGCTTGGAAAAATCATTTCACTGATGGAGAACCAGAACCTAAACTGGTTCTCCATTATTTTTACTTTTTTTACGGTTATCATTTTACGGAATTTTCTTGAGGGAATTTTCGAGGAAGCTCACTCTATAACATTACTGGAGGATGTTTATACATCAGTACTCATAAATTTCATTCATTTCCTCTTCTTCTACCTCTCATTCTTCCTCTCGTTAAGCATATTCCTTTCTTGTATTACCCGGGAGAAGTTTAAAAATGTATTACGCGTAATAGCAGTCTTTTCTCCAATCATACTAATTCCACCTATTGTAGATGTTATAATTTCCAAGGGATTGGGTCTCAACCTCTCATATCCAAAAGAGGCTTTTGATTTCTTAAAACTCCTCTTAACTGGACCTTTCTTTAGGGGAAGAATAGAGGGGATTACCCCTGGTATGAGAATCGAAGTAATAATTGCCACCATTCTCGTTTTCCTATATGTTTATGGAAAAAGAAAGAAAATACTGAAATCAATTTTATCAATAATCATTTTCCATCTTCTTGTCGTTATAATCGGATCTCTTCCACTCATTGCTTCAATTATTGCCTCAAAAGGTTTTGGAGCATTCTATACAACGGGTTCACTACTCACCAGCGATACACAAAAATTTGGAATACTGTATTTACTGCTCTTTACTATTCTTTTATTAATCGTTGGTTTTGTATTCTACCCATCATTTACTAAAAAAATATCAAAATCTATTCGTTTCATGAGATCCCTTAATTACACGGGTGCTGTACTATTCGGCTTCCTCATTGGCTATTCAATGTTACGAGAGTATGTGTCCTTCCTCTTTAAAAATCCCTGGGATTACCTTGCTCTTCTCTCTCTTCCAATTGCAATCTTTTTTGCCTTCTCGGGTGCAGTCATCATTAACGATATTTACGATATACGATCCGACACCATTTCACGTCAGAGAAACCCGCTCATTACTAACAAGGTTAAAAAGAAACACTATTTATTTACCGGACTCCTCTTCTTTTTCCTTGCACTCTCTTATGCATTAAATACAAGCTATACTGCTTTTTTTATTGTCCTTATTCTTATTTTAGTGAGTTTTGTCTATTCCTCCCCTCCCTTTCGGCTTAAACGACTACCCATTATCTCTACCTTTATTCTTGCTTTTTTAACACTTCTCTGTCTCATCCTCGGATTCTCTCTTTTCGCTGGCAGTAGATCATTTCTCTCATTTCCACATAAACTACAACTTCTCTTCCTCGTATCCTTAACGTTTGGTTTCACACCAAAAGACCTCGTTGATGTTGATGGAGACAGACTCAGTAACGTTTATACTATCCCTGTAATATTCGGGAAAAAATCTGGTAAGCTCATCACCTATATTTTGCTGTGTATCAGTTTTCTTTTCGTCCCATTTATACTTCATTCAAACTTTATCCTCTTTCTTTCTATACTTTTTGTGATACTAACAGGGTTTGAATTCCTACTGAAGAAAATCAATGAAAATATCTTCCTCATAACATATTATCTCTTTTCCTTCATTATCATTCTGTTTCTTTTCTTCAATCCATATTTAATCAAGCAGAAGGACATTACCGACATAGGTTTCTTCCATAGGGGAAAAGAGTATTATAATGAGAAAAAATATGAAAAAGCACTTGAATATCTTTCGAAAATAACAGAAAATAGAAAAGCAGAGACATTTCTTATTGCTGGTATATCAGCTTTCAAGGTAAATGACATACAAAGCGCAATTAAATACCTATCCACTGCAATTGATATAAATCCTCATAAAGCAGACATCTATTCATACCTGACAAATGTATATGTAAAATCTGGCAATATAGATAAAGCATTTTTAGTAAATTCAACTGCATTGAAACAATGGATTGACCTCAAAAGGTTTCTTTCTGAAAGGGGAATAATACTTTTTCATTCTGATGATATTCAAAAAGCAGAAATATATCTTCGTACTGCATACATGTTAGGTTACAGAGAATCGTCTATCCTTTTTTATCTTGCGCGGATAAAAATTAAAAAAGGTGATACTCAGGAAGCAGAAGTACTCCTCAAAAAGATACTTAGTAAAAATAAAAGTAACATTAAGGCGCTTGCTGAACTTGGAAAACTTAAAATGGAATTAAAGGAATTCACTGAGGCAATTAAGATCTACAAAAGAGCACTCGCAACAGTAAAAAATGAACCTTTGTTCTATAACAATATTGGCGTCAGCTATCAAAGATTAGGCGAAATGGAAAAAGCACGATTCTTCTATAAAATTGCTCTAAAAATCAAACCTAATTACCTCCCTGCAAAGAGAAATCTCGCAAACCTTCCTGAAAAAACAAATACCAGTCATTAGTCAATGGTCATTTGTCATTGGGTGAATCAATAATGCACATTTCAAATGTGGTAATTCCCTATGGTTGAATTTTCTTGACACGTAACAAAAATTTTGCTATTAATTCACTATGGATAAAAAGAAGATGACGTTTGAATCAGCATTAAAAAAATTGGAAGAGATTGTAACATCCCTCGAAAAGGGTGATGTATCACTCGATGATGCAATTGTTCTTTTTGAGGAAGGAATTAAAACATCGAAAATATGTAAAGAGAAACTCGAAAATGCCGAGAAAAAGATAAAAGAACTTATTAAGAACTCTGATGGAACCTTTTCTCTTTCTGACTTTCATTTTGAAATACAATGAATATAGAAGATTTTCTTGCTCGCGAGAAAAAAATTGTTGATGGCGCTTTAGAAAAATTTCTTCCAACGGACGGAAAACCAGAAATAATCACAAAGGCAATGAGATACAGTATCTTTGCTGGTGGAAAAAGATTAAGACCCATCCTTATCCTTTCAACATACAGGGCAACAGGAGGAAAGAAAATCGAATATGTATTACCAGCAGCCTGCGCCGTTGAGATGATTCATACATATTCATTAATTCATGACGACCTTCCAGCTATGGATAATGATGATTTCAGAAGAGGAAAGCCATCCTGCCATAAAATGTTCAATGAATCTATAGCCATCCTTACAGGAGATGCACTTTTCGCAAAATCTTTCGAGGTTTTACAGAAGACAAAGACAACTCCAGAGAAAATCCTGAAAGTAAATAAAATTCTTTCTCAAGCTGTTGGCACTGACGGAATAATAGGCGGTCAGGTAATGGATATAATTTCTACCTCTCTTAATATGGATAAAAAACTGTTAAAATACATACACACACATAAAACAGGTAAGTTCATCTCCGCTTGCATGGTTATCGGAGCTATTCTTGCTGATGCTTATAAGGATGAAGTTGCTGCACTAAAACAGACAGGAGACATGTTAGGACTTGCCTTTCAGATCGTCGATGACATCCTCGACGTTAAGAGCACAAAGGAAACACTGGGAAAAAGTGTGCATAAGGATGCGGATAAAAAGAAACTCACATATCCTGCTGTTTACGGTTTGGATGAATCGGTAAAAAAAACACTCGGGTTGCTTGAGAAAACAAAGAAAATTTTTCATAAAGAATTAAGATTCAGGGATATGACAGAACTCGAACATCTTGCTGAATTTATTATAAATAGAATATATTAAAGTAAATGAAATACCTAAAAAATATAGATTCTCCTGCAGATATAAAAAAACTTGATACTCAGGAATTAAAACTGCTCGCTAATGAAATAAGAGAGATGATCATAGATGTCGTATCAAGAAAAGGTGGTCATCTTGCCCCGAGTCTTGGCGTCATTGAATTAACAATCGCTTTACACTATGTTTTTGATGCCCCCAGGGATAAAATAGTATGGGATGTTGGTCATCAGGCATACGCTCATAAGCTCTTAACAGGTAGAAAGAAAAATTTCGACACATTGCGACAATATGGTGGAATAAGCGGTTTCCCGAGAAGAAAAGAAAGTGAGTACGATTCATTTGGGACCGGACATGCAAGTACATCCATTTCATCTGCACTCGGAATCGTAGCAGCCCGAGAACTAAAAGGAGAAACATTCAAAGTAATAGCTGTTATTGGTGATGGGGCTTTAACAGGAGGTTTAGCACTCGAAGGATTAAACAATGCAGGACATCTTAAGAAAGATATAATGATAGTGCTGAATGACAACAAGATGTCAATAGCAAAGAACGTTGGAGCCTTTAGAAGGTATCTCACAAAAATATCAGCTATACCCACATATCACAAATTGCGGTATGATGTTTGGGAACTAATCAACAAACTACCACATTCGATAGTCGGTGAAGAGATAAAGGAACTTGGTCATAAAATTGGAGACGGTTTAAAAAATCTCATTGTTCCAACCATGCTCTTCGAAGAGCTTGGATTTGAATATTTTGGACCTGTAGATGGTCATAATATTTCTGATCTAATAGACATCTTTTCAAATATTAAAAGAATTAGGGGTCCAAAGGTTGTTCATGTAATAACCAAAAAGGGTAAGGGTTACACCCCTGCTGAGGGCGATCCAACTCGATTTCATGGTTTGGGAAAATTTAATAAATCGACAGGACTATCTGATAAAGCTAATGAACCACCCTCATTCTCAAAAGTTTTCGGGGATATAATGGTAGAATTTGCAAAAAACGATGATAAAATTGTAGCTATATCTGCAGCAATGCCCACAGGAACAGGGCTTGATGATTTTGCATTGCAGTTTCCGGACAGATTCTTTGATGTTGGTATTGCAGAACAGCACGCCGTTACCTTTGCGGGGGGACTTGCTACTGAAGGAATCAAACCTGTTGTTGCAATATATTCAACATTCCTTCAGAGGGCTTTCGACCAGATCATCCACGATATTTGCCTGCAAAATCTCCCGGTTATATTCTGCATGGATAGAGGTGGATTAGTTGGTGAAGATGGTCCTACTCATCATGGAACATTTGACTTTTCATATCTCAGAATGATTCCAAATATTGTTGTTATGGCACCAAAAGATGAAATAGAAATGAAGGATATGCTTTTTACTGCTGTAAATTACGGAAAAGGTCCCATCGCAATAAGGTATCCACGTGGGAAGGTTTTCGGGCTTACACAAAAGAAAGTAACAAAAGTTATCCCGATAGGAAAAGGTGAATTGCTAAAAAAAGGTAAGGATGTTCTTATCATTTCTGTTGGAGCAATGGTTTACCCTTCTATCGATGCTGCAAAGGCACTCTCAAAAAAAGGAATAAATGCTGCTGTTATTAATGCACGGTTTATAAAACCTCTTGACGAAACACTTATAAAAAAAGAGATGAAAGGGAAAAAACTGATTGTGACTGTGGAAGAAAACGCTATTAAAGGTGGATTTGGCAGTGCAATATTAGAATTTGTACAATCAATCGAAGAAACCAAAAATGTTCTGAATATTGGAATCCCTGATAGGTTTATTGAGCAAGGAGATCTTAATCTACTCAAGAAAAAACTTGGTCTGGACTCTAACGGAATAGCAAAAAAAATATCTGGATACATAAATGGAAAAAAGTAATACGACCCCTTTTACAAATAAAAAAATTGACCTCCTGAACAAAGTAGGTTCTCTTACACCAAAACAGATAATCAAAGAACTTGATAAATATATTATCGGACAGGATAAGGCAAAAAAGGCAGTTTCGATAGCCTTAAGAAATCGCTTCAGGCGACAGATGGTTGACACAGAACTTCGAGAGGAAATAATGCCCAACAATATCATTATGATAGGACCAACAGGTGTGGGAAAAACTGAAATTGCGAGGAGACTTGCACGATTAGCAGAGGCACCCTTCATAAAGGTAGAGGCTTCGAAATTCACAGAAGTCGGATATGTTGGGAGAGATGTTGAATCAATGGTACGAGACCTCACAAGCATTTCAGTTAACATGGTAAAATTAAAAAAATCTGAAGAAGTAAAAGAGAAAGCAAAAAAGAGGGCTGAAGAAAGACTTCTCGATCTGCTTCTTCCTTCATCTCCAAAGGATATAATTGACAGAGATAATATGAAGCAAACCAGGGAAAAACTGAGAGAATTGCTTCGTGATGGAGTACTAAATAAAAGGACTGTAGAAATAAGCACTCAGGAGGCTGCAACAGGATTTACTGCGGTAATTCCACCGTTAGGTATGGAAGAAATGGATATAAATTTTAGAGAAATGATAGAGACTATCCTTCCAAAAAAGAAGAGAACACAAAAGGTAACCGTAGATGAAGCACATAAAATCCTTATACAGGAAGAGACTCAAAAATTAATAGATATGGATGCAGTAATTAATGAAGCAAAACTCAGAGTTGAGAATTCAGGAATAATATTTATTGATGAAGTTGATAAGATCGCTGGAAAGGGATATAAAGGTGGACCTGATGTTTCAAGAAGCGGAGTTCAGCGTGACCTTCTCCCCATTATAGAAGGCTCAACTGTAATGACAAAATACGGATTTGTAAGAACACATCACATTCTCTTCATAGCAGCTGGAGCATTTCATATGACAAAACCGTCAGATCTCATCCCTGAACTTCAAGGAAGATTTCCCATACGTGTCGAATTGAACAGCCTTACAGAGGACGACTTTAAGAGAATCCTCGTTGAACCTGAAAATGCACTCATAAAACAGTATACAGCCCTTCTTGCTACTGAGAACGAAAGGATTATCTTTACGCCTGATGCTATCGCACAGATAGCACATTACGCTGCTACTGTAAATGATAAGGCAGAAAACATCGGGGCACGTAGATTGCATACCATACTCTCGGCGCTGCTCGAGGATTACCTTTTCAATATTCCTGATGTCCATTATGGTGAAATCACTGTAACAAAAGAAATAGTAGAAAATAAATTAAAGGATCTTGTCGAAGACGAAGACCTCTCTAAATACATCTTATAACCTCTCCTCTCCCCTACATCATTAGCCACAGATTAACACTGATTTTTTCGTAAATCCCCTCAAACCCAACCAAGACTATTAAAACAGGGATTTTAAGAGATTTAAAGAGTTTTAAAAAACTCAAGAAACACACAGTAGCTTACAAAGATGTCATTGAGAGGCTGGAAGCCTCGCCTGTTTATTTGATTTTGGAATGAAAAGATTTTTCTACTTTTAACTTACAATTCAGTATAACGTAGCAGCGTTTTCCAGCCGAAGGTTAACTTCCATC
>JAGMEZ010000602.1 GCA_023127905.1 Caldifarciminota bacterium | reverse complement strand
CTACTGTAGCCTGTAATATTGCTCTACTGCCGGATCCCCATGTCTTTCCGTCATAGGTAACACCGCCCGCTACTTGTATTATGGCATCTCCACTTGAAACCGTCCATGTACATTCACTGTTGAAATATACAGCATCGCCAGCTTGTAGTTCAGCACTCCCGCTCCATCCAGGCATCCCTGGAGAATGTTCCCAGGGCAGGCTTTCGGTCCCTGGATTGGAATCGTTTGCCTGAGGGTGACTATTGTCTACATAGTAGGTTGCACCATTCAATACACCAAACCCAAATAACATCACAATTATTACAATAGTTAATCTCCTCATCTTAATTTCCTCATCTTACTATTACTATTTTACCTTCTGGTTTATCCTTTACTTCAATTTTATAAAAGTATATCCCGCTTGATAGACTGCGTACATTCCACTTGTAGGTTGCTTCTGAAAGATTACCTGAGTCATGAATTATTCTGCCGCTCATATCGTATACCTTTATCACATCCCCAGATTTTAGATTGGTAAATGTGATAAAATCTACTCCCATGTAAGTCCTGCAAGGATTGGGATAGACATCCACAGAGTGCTCCTCACTAACGCCTCCCGGTACATATTCATAAATATAAACTGCTAATTCATTACCAATCTCCGCGGGTGTACTCCAGGTTTGATCACCACTTGGTACCGGGATATTACTCTGGAAAACTGTGGTTCCATTAGTAACATTATACCACATGAAATCATAGTACCCGGCAGTCATATTACGTAAACCTATATCTCCAACAAGATCTGAGGCATAGGCAATATAACTATTACCAGGCTGGGCTAATACATACTCAGTCCCTTCGTAGATTAGTTCATCATGCGGCGCCATCTCATTGATATCCGTAGATTCCATAAACTCAACCAAACGACCACAGTCATCTAAATCACTAATGGAAGTATTGGCAATGTCCATTCCCAAAATCATAACATAAGCACCAGCCAAAGCACAAGCCCAGTTCTTTTTACGTGCAGTAGTACCAGTTCCATGGTTTGCAGCTTCCGACATATTTAAGTTGTATCTTCCAGCAGCGTTGTTCCATGTAGTTATTAGACCATTGTGGAGTTCACCTGCAGTTCCGACATTGCATTGAACAGCAAACTGATCAATATTAACATCGTCGGGGAAGTCGAAGACAAGTCCACTATTTTGATGTACAGCAATGATATGGTTGTGGTCATCTGCTGCGCGAATCGCAGCAGCTATATTTGAAACCCTTTCGGTGCTGTACCCCTCTGCATACTCTTCTTTTACAACCCAGATTAGATGTTTATTATCTTCAAACCGATTGACAAGCGTATTTATAAAATCTTGTTCAGCAATACCTACGGTATCCCCGGTATCCCAGAGTGAATGGTTAAGACAAATATCGTCGTCATAGAAAAAGAAAAATATCACAATCCCAGTTGTATCCATCGCTGTAAACCAGGTATCCCATTGATCCAGTACCACTGTGTTAATCCCCTGGCCTGGATCATGATTAACAAACGGATTCTCTGTAGGATCGCCATCGCCACCATGTGAACGAACCGCCATTAGGTAAATGCAATTAGCACCTGTCCCAATCAGTTTTTCGATAAGTAACATCTGATCACCATCTCTGGTGCCATCCGGGTTGAGTGTGCCACGATAGAGAAATCCTTCAGGATCTCCAGGGCCACACATGAAAAAAGGATCTAACTTTCCATTATTATTTTCATCCTTGTTATAGACCAGCCATTGTGGATGTATAGAATCCACTACTATTTGACCAAACAGAAAAGAATCAGGGGCATAGGGCAAAGGAAGGGACTCGTAGATAATTTTCTCGCCAAGCCCTGCTTCTGAGATAACATTGCCGTCAGTATCGACAAATCCACTGTTTCCACAAGGCTCGGTATGACCATTTGCATACTGAGGCTCGTGCAAGTTAACTCCAATACCGTAACAATCTGCCTGTTGACAACCACGTACAACTTTTTCCCAACCGCGGCTTGGGTCACCATTGACCCCGATAAAAAGATCCATACCTTTTGCAGCTATTATATCCGGCCAGTAATTCGAGTCCATATCCTTACAGATAAGCATACCTACACGTCCATATGGCGTCTGAAATGGTGTAGCATCTCCATTAGCTTCGCTGCCTGGCCTTGTGAAACTGACCTCACCACTGGCGGGAACCATCTTACGATGCATTCCCAAAAGGTTACCATCTGGACCAAAGAAAAAAGCTGCATTATAGACAGGCTTACTTGGGTCACCCGACGGTTCTCCTGTACCAACCACAATGCATACGTTCAGTTCCTCAGCTAAACCTGAAAACCGGGTTTTTATATTGGTGTGCTCGTTAGCCAGATCGAGCATTGTAACTCCATTCTCAGACCACCCTCCCATTCTGTAAAAACAGATCTCACCAACGACTATAATTTCAGCACCATGAGCAGCCGCCTCACGTACAAAATTCTCTATTCGGTCATCATCAATACCCACAGAATCTCTATGCTGAACCCCATACTGTACTATTGCACACTTAACATTCGCTGCCTGTACTTGATGTAGCCATGGAATTAAACATACGACTATAAAAATTGCAAAAAAACTGTTCCGTATCTTTACGGTAGAATTTAATCGTCTCATCTTTTCCTCCTTTTATCTTATCACTGCAATCTTGCCGCTTGTTTGCCTTTGACCATCAGCAGATTTTATAACATAGAAATAAATACCACTTGAAACATCATTTGTATACCATCTGTAAGGGTAAGCTGCCTGAAAAAAATCACCGGATTTATTTACTAACCTACCACTAATATCGTATATCTTAATTACATCTTCGGAATTTATATTACCAGAAAAAGTTATGAAATTCTCGCCCCTGAAAACTCTGCATGGATTGGGATAGACAACTACAATGTAACCATTATCTCCTGTATCCTGCACGTATTCATACGCACCAATGTCCCAGGCTATTCCTTGAGGTCTCAAGACACCATTCTTATCTTTGTCGATTACGGCATCGAAGTATTCTTCCAAATCACTTATATATTCAGCAATAGTTGCAGCCTGCTCAACCTGCCCCTGGTTTTCAAGCTCGCTCTGTAACCTTCCCATGTCAATTCCTGCATCAATCGCGGGAGAACTTCCCATAAGATGAAAATCACCTGACTCCGGGGAAACGAATTCGGGATCAATACCATACATTCCATGAGTATCGAATTCTGGCTGTTTGATTGGCCAGGTAAAATCAGGCTCATGAATATTATAATCCCATACTGATCCTATTTTGCTGAGTGAATCAGTAAGCATCTGACCCCTACGATTTTCTGGATCATTTCTATAGTTCATATAAAAAATATTATTGACAACGATAGCATGGTGCGAATTGTCACTAATGCTTATACTGGTGTAATATGCGTCATTAACAACATTATTAATAAAAGAAAAATAATCAACTCTATCTGATACGATAATAGAGACTGCTCTTGACCACTTAAAAACATTATTTCTGAAAATGATATGATGAACACAATTTTGACCTGTGTTGACCTCTGCCTGGTCTTCGCTCATCAGCATCTGACCAAAATTATAACAATAATTTCCCTCGATTAGAATATGGTCTGCCCATTGCGATTCAGGATAGACTGAGAATGTCTGGAATGCATCCATATGAGGAGAACCTACACATTCTTCATTAAGATAATCATGTAAATAGTTATTTCGGATAATATGTCCTCGTCCAAAGAATCTAATAGCATCAACATCAGTACCAACACTTGTTCCATCTGACCTGCGATCTGTTCCATGTGAAATATTATTCCCCTGCACTAACCAATTATATCCACTGCAAGTCACTCCAATCGACTGAACACGCCAAAGAATATTATCTCTTACAAGAATATAATTTCCCTTACCGCGTACACCACCTCCATCATATAAGTCAGGATTAAGTTCGTGAATATAATTACCAATAATCTCAACATGCTCTGCATCATTGAGATAAAATGCACCCCGGTAAGGGCTAATTTCAGTTATCTCAAAATTTTGAATACTTATATAGTTACCACTAATATAAAATCCTTGAGTTTTTATTACCTGATCAGGGTTTTCCAAATGAGCATTAGACCCATCAGGAAAATTAATTTGAGGTACAGTATTACCTTTAAACACAATCATACTATTATCTGTTCCGCTTGTGTTAATTGTTGTCCTTTCATAATCTCCTGACATGACAATAATATTATAACCTGGTTCTGCCACATCTGCTGCATGTTGAATTGTTGACCACGGTAAATCCTGGGTGCCTGGATTACTGTCACTCGCTAAAGCATGATTTTGATCGACATAGTAAGTTGCTTCCTGGGCTTCTGCATTCTGAAAGAAAAACAAAACTAATAGCCCAAATCCAGCAAAAAATATAATTTCTAAAATTAATTTCTTTATTATTTTAGTTGTATTCATTTTAGCATCCTTTTATCTTATCACCGCAATCTTACCGCTCGTTTTCTTTAAACCATCAGTCGATTTTACAACAAAAAGATATATACCACTTGCAACCTCGCTCACACTCCACAGGTAAGTTGTCTCTGAAAGATTGCCTGAATTATGCACTATTTTTCCGCTCATATCGAATATCTTTATATTATCTCCAGCACTCAACTCGCCAGAAAAAGTAACAGTATTCTCTCCCTGGTAAACCCGGCAAGGATTGGGAAACACTTCTACAAGATATTCCTCTTCAGATACACCAC
>JAGMEZ010000601.1 GCA_023127905.1 Caldifarciminota bacterium | reverse complement strand
TCCTTGACTGATATACTGTAATAATATCTTGAATTATGTTTTTTTATTCTCATCAACTCAATTGTGCGTCATTGCGAGTTCCTCTTTACTTTTCACCCCCACTTTTGTTCTCCCCCATCAAGGGGGAGAAAATAAAGGGAGATCGGGTGTAACCGTTTGTTATCGATTAATATTATAAATAGCAATCCACATCTTTGAATCTTCAGTTAATTCAATCTGAACATTACTGCCGTATTTATGCAAGATATTATGTAATTCATCAACAGAATATAGATTCTTCAAGACTTTGTATTCTCTGCCATTTGGTAGATTGCGCAATTCAAATCGATTGCCATCTTCAACAAAATCATTATATGTCTCATGAAATAAATTATCAGCCATAATGACAACTGAATCTGAAGATAGGAGACCGTGCTGAATATTCAGGAAATTATCAATTTCTGACTTTGGAATATGTGAAAACCAAAAATGATGAAAAGCAGCATTAAACGTCATCTGAATTTGTTTGAAATCAAATATGTCAGCTTTATCGAAACTAACATTCGTGTGAGTTCTGCATCTTTCTTTCGCAATATTGAGCATACCTTCATCAATATCAATGGCATAAACAGATTGTGCAGAGGATGCAATTAATTCTGTCCAAAATCCTGTCCCACAGGCAATCTCGATAACATTTCGGTTATAGAGTCTCTTCCTGACCAGTTCTATTAAAGGTTTTCGCAATATCTCGGAATCAAGATTATTGTATCCAGCAGATTCATCATAGATAATTGCTCGGTCTCTATAATATTGAATTGTATCTTTGAAGAAATCAGTTCTGTCCATTTTTGACTCCCTCTCCGGTCATAGGCACAAACATCACTGGAATGGTATCGATAACATTTATTTTTCCATTCTGTTTCTTTATCAACTTCAACTCTTGCCAATCAGTACCCACCGGGACAACCATCTTACCGCCTTCGGCTAACTGATCAATTAGAGGTTGAGGAATATATGGAGGCGCACAGGTTACGATAATTGCATCAAAAGGTGCATGTTCCTCCCAACCTATGTATCCATCACCACATTTGACTGTAATATTTTCATAACCTAAATCCTTTAGAAGTTTCTCTGCTTGTTTAGCTAATGGTTCTAATATTTCAATTGTATAAACCTCTTTAGATAATTCAGCTAATATTGCTGCTTGATAACCAGAACCTGTCCCTATTTCTAAAACCTTTTCATCACCGTTTAATTTTAATAACTCGGTCATTAAAGCAACAATATATGGTTGTGAAATGGTTTGTTCTTCTCCAATAGGTAAAGGACAGTCGCTGTAAGCAAATTTTTGGTACTCCTCAGGGACGAACCTATGCCTTTCAACTTTAAGCATCGCCTTTAGCAGCCGCTCATCTTTAATACCCCTGTTTCTTATCTGAGTCTTGACCATTTTCTCTCTTGCTTGAGTAAATATTTTTTCTTCTCTCTCCCCAGTCTCCTGCCTCTCCTTTAACTCTTTCTTGCAGTTACTTAAAAGAGAAAAAGCCATCACAACAAAAAGAACACTTCTTACACCTCTAAATAACAGACATCGAATTGGTTTTACTCTTCTATACATCATTCACCTCCTTAGCTTTCCCACAAATCCCCCCGTTCTTGGGGTCAGACGCCCACGTGTATGCCCATAACCAGGGGTCTGACCCCTTTCGTTCATGTAAAGTGTTCTTTAATTATAGAAAGCATTTGAGAGTGGATGTGTCCATTGCTGCCAACAATGTTTCCAGAAAATATATAGTCTTCCCCACCTTCCCAGTCAGTTACTTTTCCACCTGCTTCCTTTATAAGTAAACTACCAGCTGCAACATCCCATGGTGACAATTTCATCTCCCAGAAACCATCAAGCCTTCCACAGGCAGTATAAGCGAGGTCGAGGACAGCAGAACCTGCTCTTCTCACACCGCTTGAACCGAGGAACATCTCTCTAAAAACCTTAAGATACGGATCAATATAGTTATGTGCCTTGAATGGAAAACCCGTTGCGAGAAAACACTCGTCCACTGTCTTTCTCTTTGAAACTGAAATACTCTTGTCATTAAGAAAAGCACCTTTCCCTTTCTCGGCAAAGAATAGTTCTTTCCTTAACGGATCATATACCATTCCAAGAACAACTGTTCCTTTCTCCTCCAGTGCAATGGAAATTGCAAAAAAGGGAAAGTTATGTATATAGTTTGTTGTCCCGTCAAGTGGGTCAACAATCCATCTATTATTTCTTTTCATTTCATCAGGTATCGTCTCTTCTGTGAGTATATCAAAATTAGGTGTCCTTTCTCTCAAAATATTGACTATACATACTTCTGATTCTTTATCGACTTTCGTGACAAAATCATTTTTTGCCTTCGTATTAATATCCATCTGGGATAGTTTGCCGAGATGTGAAAGTAGTATCTCCGCGCCAGCAAAAACTGCTTTTTTGATTGTAGGGATAAGTTCGATGTATTTACTCATACCACCTCCTAACACATAGTAGGGAGTAGGCAGAAGAATAAAGATGGCTTCATTTTTTCATCTATTATACATTGTTTAATAATTCTTTTATCTCATCTTCAGTATTATAGAAATGAGGTGAAACGCGTATCCACCCTTCTCTTAATGAAACGATTATCTTTTTTTCTGTTAACTCCTCAGCAAGCTTTTCTGAAGTAGTTCGTACTGGCTTGAATGTTACAATCCCGGAACCTTTCTTTTTACTCAGCGGTGAAAGGATTTCACAACCTTTTTCTCTAAGACCATTGATTAATCTATCTCTGAGACAGAAAATCCTTTTCTCTATCTTTTCTGGACCTGTCTCGAGCATAAGTTTTATATTCTCCCTGAATCCATAGATACCAATAAAGTTTTTTGTACCCTCCTCGTAACGGGCAGCCGAGTTTTTTAATGATGGTAACACGGAGAAGTTATGCAAATCATCCCATTCAGCGCTTAACCATCCTGTATTGGTTAGTTTTAACCTATCTAGTACCATTTTTGAAATATACAGAATACCAATTCCCAGTGGACCAAAGAGCCATTTACTTGCACCTGATGAAAAAAAGTCAACTTTAATTCTTGAAAGATCTATTTTTATCGCTCCGAGACCTTGAATTCCATCAACAAAGAGCAGTATCCCTCTCTTCCGGCAGAAGTCTCCAAGCTTTTCTAAATCTACCTGTTCACCTGTCAGATAATCTACCCAGTCAACTGTTATTGCTCTTGTATTATCATCAACCACTGAAAAACATTTTTCAATAAAGTTCTCAGAACCCTTTAGTTCAACATATTTTTTCTCAATATCAGGGAGAATGTACATCCATGGGTAGATATTAGCAGGAAAACCACCTTTCCTCAGTACAACATTCGTCCCCTTCTCCCAATTAAGTGCATTTATTGGAATTATTAATCCTTGAGAGGTGTTTTTTACAAATGCAATTTCATCTGCATCAACACCCAACAACCTCGCAGCAAACTCCCTTGTCTCTTCCACATCCTCGAATAACTCTTCTGTTATATTCCCTTCCATCTCGATATCAAGGAACGTTTCTATAGCATTCCTTGCTTTTGTCGTTAGTGGTCCAGTTGATGCATGATTGAGATATATTTTCTCCTTCGTAATTGGGAAAAGCTCTCGAACCTTTTCAATATCCATCATATGTATCTGCTTTTTGATTTCTATCTACTATTACAACCTTGTTTCAATCGTTAATTCGTTAATAAAATTTAGTTGGTTTATTAGGATTTAGTGCTTTGGATTTTTTAGTCATTCGATCTTCGTCATTAGTCATTACCTTTATCCTTTTTCCTTTATCCTTGCTTCCTACTACTTACTGCTTCCGTTATTCTCTCGCAGTAAATCCATATTCTCCCTCAATTTTTCTCACTGTAAAATAATGTGGTGAAAGGTAAACAAGGGGGTTAAATTTTTCGTCATCAAACTTTCCATCTGACATTATCTTCTCATCAATATGTGTTCCTACTACTTCTCCAAGAAAAAGAGTATGACTTCCAAGATCAATAGCTTCTATTAATTTACACTCTAAGTTTATTGGGCATTCTTTAATTAATACTGCACTTACCATTTTTGCTTTTTCTTTTGTAAGCCACGTCTTTTCAAACTTATCAACATCTCTTCCTGACCTTGTTCCACAGAAATCAGATTCTCTAACAAGGTTCTTCCCTGGAATATTTATAACAAATTCACCGCTTTTTTTTATCATTGAATATGAAAACCTATTTTTCCTTATTCCAATTGCAACTATTGGGGGTGATGAACACACGGTTCCGATCCAGCTTAAAGTAATTATGTTATCACCACTATCTGAATGTAATGTAATAAGGCCAACAGGTCTTGGAAAAATAAGAGGGCTTTTAGTCTCTTTTAAAAATTCTTTCATCATTTTTCCTTTCAATTTACGTTTTATTTAACAACTCATATGGTGTAAAAATTTCACAGGCTAACCCTTCGACTACCGAAAAGTTAAGAGTGAAAAATAAGTAAATTGTTTCATTAGTCCCGATAAAATATTCTTCGAATA
>JAGMEZ010000600.1 GCA_023127905.1 Caldifarciminota bacterium | reverse complement strand
CCTGTTGCTTCTCCTGCCTTTCTGATTGCATCAGTAATCTTTTGAGAATCGAATTCAGCTAACCGATTGTCCCTTTTTTTTATTTCTGTAAACATAATCCTGATTTTGTCTTTTCTTATATTTTTTCAGTTGTAATTCGTGCTAAATCGCCATCATCTAACGGGGTTTTCTGGGGTTAGGAAATCTCCTTTAAAGTTAAGACCGATCGAGACACTTCTGCCGGGTGCTGGGTAATCGCCATCATCGAGTGTGTAACCGAAATTTGATTTGTATTTTTTATCAAAGAGATTATCTACCCTCAGAGATAAAGAGAAATTTCCAACAAGTTTTTGTAGGATGCCTAGATTGCAGAGCGTTACGTTATCAATTTTCTTTGTTTTATATTCTGATGATACAAAGTCATAAAAATAGGCTACCTTTTCTCCTGTATAAATGGATGTAAATGTGATAAAAGTATTTTCTCCTCTTCTCAATTCAATAGAGCCCGTAACTTTTTCCTCAGGTATGTATGGTGCTCTTCGTTCATTAATTAGATTTCCGTTAATAGACCAATACTGTGTTGTATCATTTCCCATCCTTTGCTCTTCTGCTTTTTTAAGCACGAAAGAGAGAGAAAGAGACAGGAAATCTGAAGGATTAATCGTTGGATTTATTTCAATTCCTTTAACAATCATTCTGTCAATGTTCTGTGGTTTGAAGTCAACCCATGATATGGAATTTTTTACTTCACGCCAGAAACCAGACACCCTCATAAAGAATATTTTTCTAAAACCTAAATCTATATATGTATTCGTTTGAAAACTATCCTCTGGTTTTAGTGAATCGTTTCCGTAGATAGGCCAGTAGAGTTCATTAAATGTTGGAGATCGAAATCCTTTTCCAAAAGATGTTCCGATTCTGAGATTGTTTTGAACATTAAAAAGCAATCCACCTGAGTAACTTAAAAAATCTGGGTAATCGCTATTTTTATCCCATCTAACCGAAGCTGTTGAGATAATCTTGTCGTCGAAGAATTTTTGTTTTATATTGCCCCGGATACCTTTGGTTAATCTGTCAGGATTCCAGAAATTATCACTTTTAAGGCTGTCTTTGTCACTGTCATAAAGTGAATCATATGCCCAGAATTCGTGTTTTATGACATCAATACCTAAGGATATACCCCTGTATGAAAGCTGAAAGGAACCCGTTAATTGTTCAGTGATATAATACCAGTTGTCATTAGCCTTGTAGGTTGACCAGTCTTCGTTGTAGCCCTCATAAATTTGTGAAAAACTTAAATTTTCCCTTCTGTATCCGAGGTCTGAGGAGATGGTGAAATCGTATATAATTTTCTCAATATGTGTAGAACCTGTAATGTATCGCGTTTTCTGGTTATCGAACAATGAGTACGTGTTACTGTCTCCATATAGGGGAATATAGGTTGGTGAGGGCACCGGTCCAGGAACACCTACTTTTCTTTCTCCAGTAGAAAATTTTGTTGTTATTAATTCATGAATTGAGATGCTGCCCCCCCCTGAAAAGCTGTTGAACTCGCTGTTTGGTCTTTGTTCATCGCTCATTCTTTCTGAAATGTACATATTTAATTTGTATTTCCCTTTTTTATATCCAATGTTACTGAAAATATTACGATTACCCTGTCCAGTGATATTACCGTTTCCCTCGATACTAATACCTTCTTTCGATTGTTCTTTTGTAATGATATTTATTACGCCTGATGATGCATTTGCACCATAAAGACTTGACGATGGGCTTTTTACGATTTCTATTCTCTTTATAATTGAAATCGGTATTTCGCTAAAGTCGAAATTTCCATTTGCAGGTGAGTTAAGAACAGTACCGTTTAAAAGAACGAGCAGCTGATCGGCGGGGAAACCTCTTAACCCGACAGTTAATAATCCGCCTTCTATTCCTGTTGTTCTTGTGTCAAGAAATCCCTCTTCACCGAAAAGTTCTGTAACTGACCGTATTCCTTTTCTTGAAATTTCGTCTTCTGTTATCACCTTCATGTCAACAGCGACATCGCTTAAAGGTTCCTGTATCCTTTTTGCAGTCACTACTATCCCGGGAAGCCAGTAATGTGGAATATCCTCGCTTTCACTTATTGGGAAAGAGATAAAACTGATAAATAAAAATACTAATGAGTTCACTGTACCTCCTCTTTACATCAGTTATTAGTTACTTAAAAACAAAAAACCAGCCTCGGGCTGGTATTTAAAAGATTGCCTTTCACCCCGAAGGACTTGAAGATGGCTAGGTCTCCTGACTTTTGGATCTTTCTACTTGAAGCACCTTCCCACCCTTATATACAATAAGGATTTTGTTCAGGGCAGTGGTTCTTTGCTTCGTTCGTTCCCAATAACAGTGGCGGGGGCCGTACCGGATTTGCACCGGTTTCCCTTGAGCCATATATTCGAATTTTCATTATTGTATCAAAACATTATTTTTTTGTCAAGTAAAAAAAGAGAAAATAAATTGCTATAAAATACAGGATTGAGATTTCATGAAAAAGGATGGAATAAATAGTGTAATATTTTGTATTTTTAAATGATGGAATATTTATATGTGATTGTGTTATTTTCAAAGAAGAGAAAAAATTCTTGACTTTCCAAAGAAAAAAAGGTAAAATATAGTAAACAAACAGGGAGGTACTTATGCATAAACTAACTTTGACATTATTCTTTATTCTTCTTATTATTGTTTCTTGCCAGAGAGGAGAAAAGGAGGTTTTTACAGGGGATAGGGGAGGAGTAATTGTTGTGGGAACCATAGATGAACCAACAATTCTTAACCCGATATTTCCACCGTTTGGAGAAAGTATTGGTGTGGAGAATCTTCTCTTTTTATCCTTACATGGAAGAAATGAAGAAGGGAAAATTGTTCCACAAATAGCAGACAGCTGGGAGTATTCTGAAGATTTTAAATCCATTACATACTATATTAGAAAGGATGTAAAATGGTCAGATGGCGAGCCTGTAACTGCTGAGGATGTCAAGTTTACTTTTGATTTAATAAAAGATCCAGAAGTTGGCTCTCCACTCGCAGCCTCAGTCAGATTTATTGATAGTGTAAAGGTAATTAATCCATATAAAATATGTTTTTATTTTATGAGGGTCTATGCAGATGAATTACTTGACTCAGGCATATCTCCTCTACCAAAGCATATACTAAAAGATGTAAAGGATTTGAGGAATGCTTCGTT
>JAGMEZ010000060.1 GCA_023127905.1 Caldifarciminota bacterium | reverse complement strand
TTATATCTGTGACTATTTCAAGCATTTTCTGGATACCTTTACGGCAGGAAAGACACTTGCCACACGATTCATCCTGGAGAAAGTTTAAAAAGTACTTTGCCACATCAACCATACAGGTTCCCTCATCCATTACAATCATACCACCTGACCCCATAATTGAACCTGCCTGATTAAGGGATTCATAGTCAACAGGCAAATCTACAAGATTTTCTGGAATACAACCACCAGAAGGACCGCCTGTCTGAACAGCCTTAAATCCCTTACCGTTGAGCATACCACCACCAATATCAAATATAACTTCCCTTAATGTTATTCCCATGGGAACTTCAACAAGTCCCGTGTTTTTTACCTTTCCAACAAGGGAAAAGATTTTAGTTCCTTTGCTCGATTCAGTTCCAATTTTAGAGAACCAGTCAGCACCTTTTCCTATTATTTTAGGTACATTTGCCCAGGTTTCAACATTATTTATATTTGTTGGTTTTCCAAATAGACCTTTTCTAACGGGAAATGGGGGTCTTTGTCTTGGGATTCCCCTTTCACCTTCTATAGAGTACATCAAGGCAGTCTCTTCACCACAGACAAAAGCACCCGCTCCTCTGGAAATATTGATATCAAAACTGAATCCAGAGTCACAGATATTCTCACCCAATAGCCCGTGCTCTCTTGCCTGTTCTAATGATATTGTTAAATTCTCGATAGCAAGGGGATACTCATTCCTTACATACACCCATCCCTCTTTCGCTCCTATGGCATAAGCCCCGATTATCATACCCTCGATAACCGAATGGGGATTACCTTCAAGTAGACTTCGGTCCATATATGCACCAGGGTCACCCTCATCGGCATTACAAATAACATACTTGACATCACCTTTCGCTTTTCTACAAAAATCCCATTTAAATCCTGTCGGGAACCCTGCTCCTCCCCTCCCTCGTAAACCTGAATCTTTTACAGTCTTTATTATATCTTCTGGACTCTTTTCGAGGGCAACTGCAAGAGATTGGTAACCTCCTCTTGCCAAGTAGTCCTCTATATCTGTGGGGTCTATGAGGGGATTATCACCTAAAAGTAATCTCATCTGTTTCCTGTAAAAGGGTATATCTTCTTGATAGGTGTAAGCTTTGCCAGTCAGTGGATCCTTATAAAGGTGCTTATCAATTATTTTTCCCAATAAAACGGTCTTCTCAACAATCTCCTCAGCATCCTCTGGTTTAAGATGCTGGTAAAAGATTCCATCAGGGAAAATTATTATATTTGGTTCAGCTTCACAGAATCCATGGCAACCAGTAACCCTAATCTTCACTTGACCTTCACGCCCAAGTTTGCCTACTTCCTTCTTAAAAGCCTCAACAATCTTCAAAGAACCACGTGCTTGTCCACATGTACCTGAAGAAATTGCAATCCAAATTATATTGTTCGAACTTTCTTCAGTTACCCTTTTCCTTTTACTCTCAGGCTTATTCATTTTTTTTCTCCTTTTTACCCAATGTGGGAGCAAAGAATAGTGAGTAGACATTGTAAAATGCAGAAATTTCCTTTTCTAAATCCTCAAACTCTATTGAATGTTTTTTACAACCACGCCTGGAACAAATAAGAATCCTACTACCTCCTATAAACTCAAATGCTACTATTGGGGCATTGCATTTTTCGCATAAATTCTTAGATGTAAGAACAGAATTACAATGTGGGCAGGAGAATATGTATATTTCACCTTCAGTAAAGTCAATCTCCGAAATTATTTCATAGCTACCATAAAGTGAACTTAAATATAAATCTCCAAGCTTTTTGCCGGATTGAATACTTACTTTAATACTTGGTTTTCCATCTATCATATGTTCGTTGTCCATCAAACTTTCTTTGCAATATGGACATTTAACATTAACTTGTATCATTCTCTTTTACCTCCTCGAGTTTTTTTCAATAAAGAGGCAACCTTTTGAGAAGTCATTCCTCCGTAATATTCACCATCAACTACCACAATTGGTCCTATAGCACAGCATCCAAGACAGTTAACCGTCTCCAAAGTAAATTTCAGGTCTTCGGTAGTTTCACCAGGATTAATTCCGAGCTCTCTTGAGATTGTTTCTGTAATTCTCTGTCCACCCCTAACATGACAGGCAGTACCCAAACAAACAGTAATGATATGTTTACCTCTTGGCTTCAGACTAAAGGTTCTATAAAAGGTAGCAACACCATAGACATCCATTAAAGGTATTCCGAGTTCCTGTGCAACGATCTCAAACACTTCCTCTGGTAACCAATTATATTCTTCCTGGATATCCTGCAATATGGGTATCACTGTACTTTTACACTTGCCGTATTTACCTATTATTTCCTCAAGTTTCTTCGTATCAATTTCCATTAACTCTCCTTTTTATCGTTTATCTCATCAATCTTACTTTGTGAATGATTTAACAAATTAAAATGATTTTGTCAAGAGAAAAATTTGAATCAAAAATCTTTTGTTTTTCACAAAAAATGTTGGAGAATTACGCAATATAAAATTTGCTGTATTGATATAACTCAACTGATCGGGACAGAAAAATGTAAAGTGAGAGTTGGATGCTTTGATTTTTTTTGGTAAGCCAAGATTTTAATCAGAACACAATGGGCAGACATCCCATTAGAAGTTCTTTCTAACAGGAGTCTGCTCCTCAAGTTAAATTAAATGGATTTCTGTTTAGTTACGAATACTAATTTTCCAATAACTATACTCTCTATGGAAAAATCCCTCGCTCCCTATAAACCTTCTCAAGACGTGAGAGAGCTACAATATAGGCAGCTGTGCGCCAATCAGTGTTGTACTCCTTAGCCATATCTCGAACCCTTCCATATGCTTCAACAATCTTCTTGTACAGTTTGATATCCACCTCATCAAGAGCCCAGGATTCGCTTCGCTTGTTCTGTAACCATTCAAAGTAGCTAACTATCACACCACCAGCATTGCATAGGATGTCAGGAATTACATCAACTCCTTTGCTTTGAAGAATTGTATCTCCGTCTGGATCTGTTGGACCATTAGCTCCTTCAGCAACCAATTTGACATCTAATAATGGAGCAGTGGTAGCCGTAATCTGACTTTCCAATGCTGAAGGAATGAAGATATCAGCCTTTATTTTCATAAAGGTTTCGTGGTTAATTGGTTCTCCTTTTGTATAACCAACGATGACGCCATCGTTCAATCTGGTAAAATTAAGAAGATCTTCAGGATCCAGACCTTTTGGATTGAAAATTGCTCCACTAACGTCCTCAACAGCAATAAGTTTTGAACCATGAAGTTTCATTAATCGAGCTGCCCAGGAACCGACATTTCCAAATCCTTGAACAAAGTATGTGGCACCTTTTAAGTTAAAATTATTATCCTTCGCCCACTCTTTGATGGTAAAAACTACACCCTGACCTGTTGCTTTATCGCGACCTGCACTTCCTCCTAAATCAATGGGTTTCCCAGTAACAACAGAAATGCAACGTTGACGTTCATTCGGTGGAACAGTGGAGAGATAGGTATCGAGCATCCATGCCATAATTTGCGAATTGGTATTCACATCAGGAGCAGGAATGTCATAGTCGGGACCAATATTGCATCCCAACTCAAAGGTAAAACGACGGGTGATTCGCTCTATTTCACTGATTGAGTAGGATGAAGGGTCTATTTGAATTCCTCCTTTTGCACCACCGAACGGAATGTTTACAATGGCTGACTTCCAGGTCATCCAGGTTGCCAACGACCTGATTTCATCAAGATCTACTGATGAATGGAAGCGAAGTCCTCCTTTGAAGGGACCAAGTGCATTGTTGTGCTGAACTCTGTAACCTTTAAACATCTCAATCCTTCCATTGTCCATTTTCACAGGAAAGTTAACCATAATCTCATTGGTTGTCATTGAAAGAATCTTGCGAATGTTTGGATTGAGGTTCATCATATTTGCTGCTTTGTTGAACTGCTGTTCAACATTTTTGTAAAGACCGACTTTCTCTCCTTTAGAAACAATTGGAGTCTCTTGAATAAAATCCTTACAACGCCATATCCCACTATCTGGTTGTGGAATTGTACAGGTTTCCCGTTTTTCACAACTTGCACATAAACCTTTGTACAAGGCAGATTCTTTCTCAATATCCATACCTTTCTTAAAATAGAGTAATTTCCATTCTTTTTCTTTCGGAATTCTCGAAATAATAACTACATCCTCTTTTCCTTTTACCCTCTTCTTGAAGGTAGTTATCTTTTTCTTAGTTGCCATTTTTCTTACCTCCTTTACTCTTTTATGGTTCAACTACTCCACACTACTCTTTCCATCTATATGCATCTGCAACTATCGTGCCATTTATTTGCTATCAGTAAGAAAATTGTATTTTTTCAGTTTAAGATATGATCTTATTTTCCTAAATTAATTAGATTAAATAGCTTAGCAGATAAATATTTTCTCTTAAGAAATTATCATATATGTTCAAGAAACTGCCATATATAAAATTTTATCGGGGAATTTTTACCCACTGGGGAGAACCTCCCCAATTAATAAGAGAATGGAAATTAAGA
>JAGMEZ010000006.1 GCA_023127905.1 Caldifarciminota bacterium | reverse complement strand
ATCCCTTCATTTCTAAAATCCTTGCAAATCTCATATACCTTCTCAATCCCTCCAATAATCAACCTTTTTAGATATAGTTCATCTGAAATACGCAGGTAGTAATCTCTATCGAGAATATTATAGTGAGTTTTGAAGGGCTGTGCAAATGCACCACCGTAGAGGGGTTGCAATACTGGAGTCTCTACTTCAATAAAACCTTTGCTGTCAAGAATCTCTCTTATTCTTTTTATGATTTTCGATCTAATCACAAATATTTCCTTAACATCTCTATTCATGATAATGTCAAGAAATCTCTTCCTGTATCTTGTCTCTTTGTCTTTCAGACCATGCCATTTCTCTGGTAAAGGAAAAAGTGATTTTGATAGGAACTCGACCCCTTTTACAAGTAAGGTTAGTTCTCCAGCGTCAGTCTTAAATATCTCCCCCTGAACACCTATGAAATCACCTATATCAATGAGCCCAACTATCTCAAATAGGCTCTCATCAAGAGTATCCTTCCTGAAATATATCTGGATTTTTCCACTGGCATCCTCAATATCTGCAAAAACAGTTTTTCCGTGTCCCCTCTTTGCCTTTATTCTTCCTGAAATAGCAACTGCATCAAGCATTAGCGATTCCTCTTCCTTCTCCCTGATTTCACTAATCGTATGGGTTCGTACAAACCTGTAAGGATAAGGATTTATACCTAACTTTTTTAATTCCTTCAGTTTTTCTATCCTGATTTTCTTCTGATCCAGAATCTCATGTTCCATTTCTACATTTCCTCCGTACGTATTATATTTAGTCATTAATTATAGACACAAAACCATCATTTGTCAAGAAAAAAGGAAATCTTGTCATTGCAAGTAGAAAATGTCAGGTTTTTTGCAAATTAAAAATGTCAGTATTTCACTGTTATCAATCTCCTTTCTTTCTTTTTAGTTCTCCTTTTCGCTATCTCTTTCTGATTTAATTCCCTTTCCTTATAGAATATGTGTATTGAGCCATCCAAATGTTCATGTACCATAACCTTTGCTTTGACATAACTCATTCTGTAGTCATCCGGTAATATCTGAAATATCCTCGAATAGTAACTTATCGTATTGTCTGAAATAGCTTTCCTCTCTTCTTTGATACAGAAAATGTTATTTAGATCAATGTTCTTTCTTACCTGGCGGTATGCAGAACCTTCTTCTCTGGCACAACAACCAAACCTTTCATTGTAACCAGGAATGAATTGCTCTATAAGATAATGATTGGCTTCCTCAATTGTAGATATTTTATGAAGTCTTAACTCCGAACACAACCTGTCTTGAAATGTCCCCCAGGCCCTCTCAACTCGTCCTTTAGCTTCCGCAGATCCAGCAATGATAACTCTCACTCCCAGCTCTTCTAATGCACGACCTATCTGAGTCTCATCATAGTCGTTCTTAAGATTATAGTGCACTCCCTGCTGCCTTGTCGTCTTAAATTTTGAATCCCCATCGCAATAGATACTTAATGGAATCCCTTTGGTCTCTATAATGTGTCTCATTACTCTCATATTCTCAACCGTAGAATCACTTAATGCAAAATGTGCTCCAACACAACTTGATGTTGCATCATCAATGCCACCAATAAGGTATAACTTAGCAGGTCCTCTGCCTTCAAGCCAATCATGATCCGATGTGTCAAATTGTATCATCTGACCTTCCCGTGCACAAGGCTCTCTCCGCGACCTGTGTTTACGACGTTTCTTTACCCTGGTGTATGAACCTTCTGCAAGGAGTATCTTCCTCACACTCTCCCGACTCACTCGAATCTCCTCATCACGGTTGAGATATTCTGTCATGTGCGTGATGTTAAACCCAATGTATTTACCATCGTAAAACTCGATTATCTCTTTCTTCACCTTTGGGCTTAACCACCGAACCCTCGATATACCCCTCGACCTGTGAATTACTCCTTGTGCACCTTCCTGCCTTACTCTCTTCTTAAGCCTGTATATCTGACGCTCACTTAATCTTAGTGACTCTGCTGCTCTCTTAACCTTCATATAACCCTTAAGTACTTCACAAATAGTCTCGTATTTATTCGCTTCCTTCATTGTCAGGCCTTCCATAAACTCTCACCTCCTTATTTGAGGTGAGTATATACCTGACATTCTCTATTTGCAATATACTGACATTATTATATTGCAATAACAGAAAAAAGGAAATCTGTCTTCAATTCAGACATAAGAAAAAATTTGAGAGATGTTGGCATTCTGATATTCATCGTTTGATATTTATCATTCTGCTACTTTATTGCCATTAGGAAGAAGTTCAAGAGTTAATGATTTTATTAAAGAATGCTTAAGAAAGGAAGTATCTTCTTACTAAGCGTTAAGTGTCTGAAAAAAAATAACACAGAGAACGCAGCGGTTGGTAGGATTAAACGATTTTGTCTTCAAAAGAGAAAGTTCACTTTCAAGGTGCTCTAATCTTCTTCCTTCTAAACTGTTTAATCCATCTTTGCATTCTCAATCGAGAATCTTCTTTGAGAAAGAGAACAATATCTATAATCTCATCTACATCAAAAACTGCAAAGTTTTCACCTGCATATACAATTACTGCATCCTTTCCCAACCTCTCCTCTTGCCTTAAACTATCTATTGTTTGAACCGCTAACTCCTCATTATGTGTAGCCTTCAAGTATAATTGAATCAAAGTATAAGTGAGCAAAACAAAGAACACATGTACCACATCAGAACTAAAGGCTGTTGAAGTAAATGAACCAACTAACCAGCAGTTCTTTATCTGATCAATCCTCTCCTCTATCTGCATACGATAAACATATAATTCCCTCGCCACTCTCGGATCATTAAATTCCTTCGTAGATGCTAATGCCCATATCTGCTCATTACCATCTGTCTTCCTTGTCCTTACAAGAACAATGTATAAAGGTACTTCACAACTCTCCCATGACTCTATTTTTCCTACCCCGGCTACCTCTTCCACCCCCACAACCTTCCCTCTCTTATCCTTTACCTTATTATAAACAATCCATTTTACATCCTCTAATCTTGAGAGCCCCAATGCATCTATCAAAGCGTGCATATTCGATTTTAATGGCATTAAACTATCTATTCGGTGCTGCCTCTTGAAACGGGTAATCATCGCACCGTCTATAAACTCCCTGTCCATGATGAGCAACTTTATAACTCCTTTCCCAACTTGTAAGACAAAATTATCTACAAGCTCTTCTCCCCGCTTTAGACCAGATTCAGCACCACCACCTAAATGCCCACCAGCAAACATAAAATACTCATCCTGCTTACTATAATGAAGCAACAGCGTTAACTTATACGCAAGTGTATATTTGAACTTCTTCCTCTCTTGAACCGAAAGTTTTTCTGTATCTACATATTTACCATCTTTGTCCAGTGGCACATAGGCTGCTTCTTTGTAATTCGGATTATCAGGAAGGGGTATCAGGGTGGGGTCTAAGATAAATATGCCCTCCTTATCTGAATAACCACGATTGTGCCTTATCCACTTCTGAATATCTGTATTATACCACTCCATTACAGCCAACGGATTCGTATCCTTGTAATACTTACGAACAGCGTCCTGGTTAACAGGAGTCTCCCTTGGTCTCTTATTCTTATGATTAAACCCACCACCCTTTAATCCTATATTGAACTTTACTCTCGTTAAAATCGCTCCAGAACGAAGAATATAATTTAACCTCTGAAAAGCTGCTGTCCTATGAAGTTTCATAAGAATAGCACACCCGGATAAAAACCATATGACTATATTCTCTCTCATACGGGGCGAAGGAAAACTTCTATTACACCAATAAAAAAATTTCTTCTCCATCAAAAAACCAAAAAGTCTATCCTGAAAACTCCACGAGGTCAGGTCTAAATACTCAATCCTACCATCCTTTAATCTCTTCCTTACTTCTACTTTGTTCTCTTTGAATACTACAAAATTATCTGTTTTCATTATCCCCCTCTTTTCTATCCCTCATACCACCAGGTAATTCCTCACATCTTAGTCTTCCAATCTCCCTCAACTCCTTCTCTATCTCCTTATTTACTTTGACCCAGGAAGCCATTGCTCTGCTAAATTTTCGCCATTTCAATGCACGCTTACGCCAGTAAACTATTTCACCTTTACGAACATATCGATGCCTACTTTCTCCACCGATAGAGGCAGAAAGATAATGAACTAAAGGAGCATCCTGCCTTAATCTGCGAGTTATAAAAGAGGCTGCTACCATCGGTTTCCGACCCATCGTTATCTTCTCTAATCTATTCCTTCTTATCTTTAGGTTACTAACCCTCTTACGATGTTTAGATATCTTTCTAAGATTCATACCACCTATTATATAGAATAGGTGGTATTTTGTCAAGAAAAAAATTATAAAAATAAATTTTTTGTTATTTTGTTTTAGATACCTCTCCAAAACCTATAAAATTCTTGCTTTTTTAGTACCTATTCCCTTATGTCTGAATTGAAGAGTAATGAAAACCACAGAGACACTGAGAATTTTTCCTACTTTATTCCTTGCTCCCTACTGTTCTTCTCACCGCAGAGTCATCGACACTGAGTAATTGTTT
>JAGMEZ010000599.1 GCA_023127905.1 Caldifarciminota bacterium | reverse complement strand
CCCTGGCTTCAATAGAGGGAATTTACAGAATAAGAAATCTTTTCAGTCTTGGTGAAGGTATAGTTAAAATATGGCAAACGAGACCTCAGAGAATGGAGCTCGCCTGGGAAATGGTTCTTCGTCTAATAAAGGAAAGAAGGATAAAAACAATCCCTGCGCTTAAGCAATTTGCCAGAAAACTTATTGCTGTCTGGGAGAGAAAAATTGAATTCAAATATGATGTTGAGTGTCTTGTTCGTGGTAAAGACATTCAGAAGCAATTACTTGAAGAGGAAATTGCTACATATGGAGATTCTATTCTTGTTGCTACTTCACCCTTTGTCACAAAGGTGCATATCCATACAAACGAGCCAGAAAAGATATTTGAGATATGCTCAAAATATGGAGAACTTGATGATAAATTTATTGAAGATATGGAAGAGCAACAAACCGAGTTTATCACAATAAAACAAGGTGTGAAAACAGAAATCCATCAAAAGGTTCTGGCAATTGTCCCTGGAGACGGCTTTTGTGAAATTGTAAGAAGTATGGGCGCAGAAGTAATAAAATCATTAAACCCAAGTACCAAAGAGGTGTTGAAGTACCTTAATGGTGAAGACTTCTATTTTATACTTCCTTGTAATGGTGATGCAATCCCTGCCTCTGAACAGGCATTGAAATGCAGCAAGAAAAACGGAATAGTGATTCCCGCAAGAACAATTCCTGAGGGAATGAGCGCACTTTTAGCTTATAATCCAGAGTCAGACACAGAAGAGAATGAAAAAAATATGCGAGAGGCGATAAAAAACGTAAAAACAGGGAAGGTTACAATCGCGGCAAGGGATGCTCAATTTGGAACACAGAAAGTTAATGAAGGTAATATTATTTCCATATTTGGAAAGGAGATTAAGGTTCACAAAAACATAAATGAGGCGGTGTTTGAACTGGCAAAGAAAATGGAAGGAGAGATATTTACTCTCTTTTATGGAATTGATATAAGGAAAGAAGATGCAGAAACACTTCTTCAAGAATTGAAGAACGGATTTAGCAAAAAGGACTTTGAACTCTATTATGGAGGACAGCCTTTTTATCAATATATAATCGCAGCAGAATAAGGAGGAATTTATGGTAAAGATTGTAACCGGCGATGGAAGTGATATTCCAGAAGCCGCGGTTAAGAAGTACGACATTACTATATTAAAACATCCCTTATACTTTGGGGATGAAGAGGTGACAAGTATCTCACCCGACCAATTTTACAAAAGGGTAAAGGAAGGAAAGATGCCCAGGACAACGCTTCTTCCTACAGGGCTTTTGGTTAACACATATAAAAAACTGGAAACTGACGCTATTCTATCTATCCATCTTTCTTCAAAGATGAGTGGAACATATAATTCGGCACTCACTGCTGCTGAAATGGTAAAGGATAATGTGAGAGTAGAGGTGTTTGATACAGGTCTGACAACTCTGGGAGAAGGGATGATCGTCCTTGAATCAGCTATTGAAGCCTTTGCAGGCAAAGATATTGAAAGTGTAAAAGGTAAGGCAGAGGAAGTAAGGTCAAAGGTCAAAATGGTTCTTGCCATTAATGACCTCAATTTCTTACATAGAAGCGGAAGGCTGGGTAAGGGTAAAGCCCTTCTTGGAGCAGTGTTAAAAATAATCCCAATGGTCACATTTGTTGACGCCGAGGTGGTTCCATTTGGGAGAGTAAGAACAACATCTCAGGCAATTTCAAAGATAAAGAATGAGATAAGAAAAGACCTCGCAGTATCTAAGGCAGAAAGATTAAAAGTTCTGCTTGGTTATACCACGGATGATAAAATTTGCCGGGAATTAGAAGAGACGATCAGAGAAGAGTTTACTGTAAGTGAGCTATATATCTTGCAGCTTAATTCCGTTGTTGGTGTATATGTGGGGCCAGGAGCATGGGGCATATCATATTATCCTATAGAAGATTAATCATGTTAAAAGAGATACTTTTTCCAGTGTTGGCTTATTTGCTTGGAAGCATATCCTTTGCCCACATAATTGCAAGTGCAAAGGGAGTTTCCTTGAGAGACACAGGCAGTGGCAATTTAGGGACAGCGAATGTATTTACAAACGTAGGGAAGATATACGGAGTTATGGTTTGTATCTGCGACATGCTGAAGGCAATCGTTCCTATGCTTTTATTAAAGATCATTGGAGGGTCAAATTTCTCAGTAGCCATTACAGGGCTTTGTGCTATTATAGGACATGATTTTCCTGTTTACTATAAATTTAAAGGAGGCAAGGGATTTGGTACAGCATTGGGGGTTATAGGATTCCTTTCACCCATTACCCTGTGC
>JAGMEZ010000598.1 GCA_023127905.1 Caldifarciminota bacterium | reverse complement strand
TAATTGTGTATTGATAGTGTATTAGTAGTTATTGGTAGTTATTAATTGATTGAGGTTAAATTGCGGGTGAATAAATTGTTTAATTGGTTTTATTAGTTTGATTGGTTGAATTGGTTAAGGGAATTTACGGCAATATTTCAATACGAGGTAGGATAGATGAGAATGCAAAAAGACCCGCATTATGTATACGGGTCTTTTTTTATATAAAGAACCTGGATGTGGTTATCTGACAACTACGATCTTATTTGTTGCAGTTCTTTTCTCTGAATTCAACCTGCAGAAGTAAACACCGGCAGAAACGGGTTGATGGTTATTGTCCGTACAATCCCAGTAAACATTCTTGACTCCAGCATCCTCATTCCAGTCAATAAGTGTCTTTACGAGTCTTCCAGCACTGTCGTAAATCTTCAATGAGACAGTGCCTGTCTTTGTTGTGGTGTACGCTATTGTTGTCTTTCCATTCGCAACAGGATTTGGTACATTCGGTGCAAGTCTGAAGACTGGTTTTCTTACAACAGGTTTTTCTTCAACATCTACCGTAGGACCAACATCGAAAATATAGATTGAGTCTGTGGTCCAACAGGATATCCACATGTATCCCGATACAGGATCATAAGCGATTCCGCAGGGATACGTAGCTGGACTGGATGACCACTGATCTACCCACGATGTCGTTGCAAAATCCCATAGATTAACCATATTGGAACCATAGTTACCATCACTCGTCCATAACTCTCCCGCAGTTCCAGAAGCAAGATAAGCAAGACCGAAGGGACGTACGTTCCCCGAAGAATATGTGGCATGAATGGAATCGGTTATCGCACCTGAAGTTGTGTCAAACCCAAGAATGTAACCATCGTTACCAACCGCTCCGTATAGATTCTCCCCGTCAAATGCCAAATCAAACATCATTCCTGAACCTGGCACAGCAAATGATTTAACAACTGCCATTGAGGTCGTGTCAATTTTGTAGATCATATCATTTAGGTAATTATTGTGCCAGAGATGAAAACCATCCCATGTCAAGCCACCGGCGCCACCGCCACCTGGCGAGGTATACGAACCAAGAACTGAGCCCGTTGCAGCATCCAGTTTGTATATCATCCCAGTAGCGTCATCTGCTGACCAGAGGTATGTTCCGCAAAATGTACATCCACGCGAATTAGGACCAGGGGCATCAAATCCACCGATGAGGACTGAATCGGCGATACCGGGAAATTTCTTAACAGGATTTACATTGGCATTTTTTTCAAGAGATGTGTCGAATTGTGTGTCAGAAAGTGAAGAAAGGTTTTTCTCAACTTTGCTTGGATAGATATCGGTGTTGGTAGCGGCAAGTGAAACTGAAAGTATGAATACAAATATAAAGATAAGAGATAAATTTTTCTTATACATTGAATCTCCTTTTTACAAGGTTATAGGTTTAGTTTTTCACCTCCTTTCTTGAGGGATTGAACTCAATATATTAAACATAAAGGAGCTTTTCATTTTTGTCAAGTTTTTTATAGAGAACTGTGGTGTGTGTTTACCTGACAACTACTATCTTATTTGTTGCAGTCCTGCTATCTACGGTCAACCTGCAAAAGTAAACACCTGCAGAAACGGGTTGATGGTTATTGTCCGTGCAATCCCAGTAAACATTCTTAACTCCAGCATCCTCATTTCTGTCAACGAGAGTCTTTACAAGTCTTCCAGCACTGTCGAAAATCTTTAGCGTTACAGGATAAGTCTTAATTATCGTATAGAGAATTTTTATCTTTCCATTCTGGACTGGATTAGGGACATTCTGGTAAAGCCCGAAGATAAGTGATGTATTAACAGGGTTCTCTTCGATGTTAGTTCCAATGTTAACCAGTCCTTCTGATGCATTTGTTGGAGAACCTGAAGATACATTGTATCCGCCGGAGCAGAGGAATGTTCCTCCATCTAACGATGGGACAAATACCGCACACTGTGAACTACTGATTGCAGTGGGTTTATCAGGACACTGGTGCCAGTTTAAATCATCAGGATCATAGTACCATGTATCAAAGGCAGGATATGAAGATCCATTATCATCCCCACCAGTGAAGAAGAATTTTCCGTCATTTGAACAGGTACCCTGTAACCTTGACCTTCCTGGTTGCCCAGAGGATCCCACAGGAATATCAGGTCCCATACTCCAGGTGATGCTGGTTGGGTTTAAGGGATCAATTTCACCGATATATGTACTTGCAATATATGATCCGTTGTATCCACCACTCACATAGATGAGGTCACCAGAGATACCGCATGCAAATGAACGATTTGTTATTGGTAAAGGTGTTCCGGTCTGCCATGAATTGGTTGCCGGGTCGTAAATCTCGACAACATTATAGTAAGTAATTCCTGACTGACCACCAATGGTATAGATGAGTGTATCTCTCCAGGAAAGTGCTCCGAGGAAATATCGCGCAGTCGGCACATTTGTTCTATCTGTTACTGTTCCTGCAACAGGGTCATATTCCTGGTTATAGCTGTGAGCGTTGAATCCTGAGTCAGCACCGCCTAAGACATAGATTTTCCCATTAACTAAAGCCGCAGCAGTTCTCTGTGCATCATGATTGAATGTTGATGAAGAGGTTGACCAGGTTTCAGCGTTGCAGTCAAATTCAAAGATACTGCCAAATGCTGGGTTACCGCCCAGAGAGTAAACTGTAGGTATTCCTGTAATATC
>JAGMEZ010000597.1 GCA_023127905.1 Caldifarciminota bacterium | reverse complement strand
GCAAGCCTTAGCAAAATTGTGTCAAGTGCTCCTCCAGCTTCACCAGCAGCAACCATATTAATGTAAAGATTAGAGAAACTCTTTCTCTGTCGTGAAAGGGAATCTGCCAGTGTTGCTCCACCTTCAATGTCTTCCATCACCTCACTAATAACAGTTCTGAAACCTGGTTTTGTAACCTGTTTTTTTAGTGTATCAAGACATTCCATTAATGCAAGACCTGCATTTATCATTGTTGCAAATTGTCTTGTGAATATAGCAAGTTCTTTTGTGCTTAATCTTTTTCCGCCAAAAAGGGTAAAAGCCATCTCTTTAGGTTTGGGTTTAACTGAAACAGGAATAACCTTCTTTGTCCTCAATGCTTTTAGCACTTCAGCCTGATTCTCAGCTACCATCTCACCTGTTTCAACCCTTCCCGAGGCGGTTCTTCCTTTCCATAAAAAGGTTGGCATCTAATACCTCCTCATAAATAAGTATTAAACAACAACAGCGCTTCTCTGCTCAATCATTTTTTGAAGCTCTTCTGGATTCCTTGAGTGCGCAAATGCATTTTCTAAGGTAATTTCCTTCTTAATATATAAATCGTACAATGATTCATTCATTGTTTGCATTCCATATTTATGCCCTGCCTGTATATGGCTGTATATCTGATGAACCTTGCCATCCCTGATAAGAGCCTTTATTGCTGGAGTGGCAACCAGTATTTCAATGCCAAGACATCTCCCCCCTCTAATCCTTTTGATAAGTGTTTGAGTTAGAATTCCAAGAACCACAAATGCAAGTTGTGTCCTCACCTGTGACTGCCTATTGGTTGGAAATATATCAATAATACGTGTAATACTTTCCGCAGCAGAGTTTGTATGGAGTGTTGCAAATGTAAGGTGCCCTGTTTCTCCAATCTTTAAAGCGGATTCTGTAGTTTCAAGATCTCTCATCTCTCCGACCATTACAACATCTGGATCCTGTCTTAAAACATATTTCAGAGCATTTGCGAAACTTTTTGTATCATCTCCAACCTGTCTTTGATTGATTATACATTTTTTGTGCTTAAAAAGATACTCAATAGGGTCTTCAACTGTCACGATATGATTTCTTCTCTCATTGTTAACCTTGTCTATCATCGTCGCAAGGGTAGTTGATTTTCCACACCCTGTTGGTCCTGTAACAAGAATAAGACCTTTTTGTCTTGTTGCAAGTTCTGCAGCAATGGGTGGTAATCCTAACTCCTTAAAACTCCTGATTTGGTATGGAATTGTTCTTATAGCCATTGCAATTGCACCCCTTTGCATAAATACATTTCCCCTAAAACGGCTTAAGTTAGGAATACCGAATGAAAGATCTAACTCCCTTGTTGTCTCAAATCTTTTCTTTTGCTCATCATTTAAAAGACTGTAAATCAATTCTTTCGTCATTTTTGGAGTAAGAACTTCATGATTTGTTGGTATAAGGTCACCATCTATACGCAAGACTGGTGGAGCACCAACCGTTAGATGTAGGTCTGTTCCATTTCTTGAAATAAGCTCTTCCAACAATTGTGTAACTGTCATTTTTCCCTCCTACATTTTTAAGCAGTACTGTGAAAAGATACACCACAGAGCATGTGCTGAGTGAATACGAAGTGCACACAGAGGTTATTTAGATTCAGCAACTTATTAAACATTTCCTTCTCTCCCCCTCTGTGAACTCAAATGTGTTTCCTATCTCAAGTATATCTCCTAACTTCTCTATGCTGAAAGCTTTAATACTTCTGCGTTTCGGAAAATTATTTCCTAAAATCCTTTTCCTTATTTGCTTGCTCTGTATCAATTTATTAAGATTTCTTTGAGTTTTCATTATTTTCAACTTTTGTCTTTTATGTTTTTTTTGAGAACACAGAGATATTTTTTTCTCTGTGACCTCTGTGGTTTCTTTCATATTCTTTCATACTTTTTTTTCCACTACCTTTTAAGATGAGAGACAATAACTAATCGATATCTTCAGCTGAGTGTTCTTTCTTCTGATTTCTTTCCACTGACTTTTAATTTTGATATTATATCATAGAGAAGCCGTCTCTCTCACGACTTCTTCAAGGGTTGTAATTCCATTTTTTACTTTTACTAGGGCATCGTCCCGTAAAGTGTCCAATCCCTCCTTCTTTGCCTGTTCCCTGATTGTAGCTGCAGGAGAATTCTGAAGAATTAATTCTCTGATTCCAGGGGTTATTGGAAGAACCTCCGTTATTGCAATCCTTCCCTTATAGCCTCGTTGATTACATTTCGCACAACCCTTTCCTTTATAAACCTTTTGTCCTTCAAGCAACTTGGGATCAATATTTGCTTCCCTGAGGAGAAGTTTTTCTGGATCTACTGCTTCCTTGCACTCAGCACATATTTTTCTCACAAGTCTTTGAGCTTGAATTAGATTCAACGAAGCTGCTACCATAAAAGGAGGAATACCCATGTCAACGAGTCGATTTATAGTGCTCGGAGCATCATTGGTGTGAATTGTCGAAAGGACAAGATGTCCTGTTAATGCAGCCCTTACTGCAATCTCTGCAGTTTCACTATCTCTTATCTCACCAACCATTACAATGTTTGGAGACTGTCTCAGGAATGCTCTCAGCGCATATGCAAATGTAAATCCAATTTCTTCGTTTATTTGAACCTGATTTATTCCTTTTAGATTATATTCAACAGGATCCTCAGCAGTAATGATTTGAACTTCTTTTGTATTTAATCTACTCAATGCGGAATAGAGTGTTGTTGATTTCCCGCTTCCAGTAGGTCCCGTAACCAGAACAATTCCGTAAGGTTGTTCTATAGCATTAATAAACTTTCTCAAGGGTTCTTCTTCAAAACCAAGATCTTTCATATCAAGCATTAAACTGCTCTTATCAAGTATTCTCATAACAACTTTTTCACCATAGAGTGTTGGGATAATCGATACCCTTAAGTCAATAACCTTATTACCAACCCTTACATTGATTCTTCCATCCTGGGGAATTCTTCTTTCAGATATATTAAGGCTTGCCATAATCTTAACCCTTGACATAATTGCCAATTTCATCCTCAGAGGTGGAGCCATGACCTCCTGAAGAACACCATCTATTCTGAATCGTACCCTGAAAAGCTTCTCATATGGCTCAATATGAATATCGCTAGCTCCCCTTTTTACAGCATCGGTTATAAGGAAATTAACAAGTTTAATCACAGGAGCAGATTTACCTGAAGCCTCAAGCTTACTTATATCAACCTTTTCTTCCTCTTCATCAAATGATCCATCAACAAGCTCGAATTCATCACCCAGTTCTTCTTCAAATTCCTTTATCGAACTAATTTCTTTAGAAACTGGATAGTATTTGTTAAGAAGCTTTTTTATTTCCAACGCAGAAGCAATTCTTGGAAGTATATCCAATCCTGTACTAAAACTTATATCTTCAATTGCATAAATATCACTTGGATTCGACATTGCAAGGAAAAGCATTTTTCCAGTTTTCTTTACAGGAAAAACCTCATACCTGTTGGCAATCTCTGCATCAACTAAAGAAACGAGTGCTGAATCAACCTTAATATTATTAAGATCAATTGGTGGAATCTTAAACTGTTTACTCAGAAAATTTACGAGGGTTTCAGCTTCCACATATTCCAGTTTAAGTAAAGTTGAACCAATCTTATCACCGGTTTTTTTCTGCTCTTCGAGTGCGTTCCTAAGTTGCTCATCGGTTATCATACCCGCTTTCATCAACATCTCACCAATTTTTTCTTTCACTTATCCCCTACTTACCTTATGGTAGTTTCTTTAAGAACTTCCTCTATCGTTGTTATTCCTCTTTTTAACTTCTCTATAGCAATATCCCTGAGTGTTTCCATTCCTTCATTAACTGCCTGAACTTGTAGCCTATCAGTGGAAACCCTATCAAGAATTAACTCTCTCAAATTAGGAGTTAATGTCATCGCCTCAAATATGCCTATCCTCCCTTTGTATCCAGTACCGTTACAGATTGAGCATCCAGCACCTTTATATAACGTTATGTCTTTAAATTCATCAGGGTTTAATCCTACTCTTTTTAGGTAATCGGGGGATATTTGGGTTTCTTCTGCACAATTTAAGCATACCTTACGAAGCAATCTCTCTGATAAAACTAAATTCAAAGTAGATGCAATAAGGAAAGGCTCCACACCCATATTTGTGAGTCTCGTAATAGTTGCCGCTGCAGTATTGGTATGGACAGTACTGAGAACAAGATGACCGGTTAGAGAAGCCCTTATTGATATCTCGGCAGT
>JAGMEZ010000596.1 GCA_023127905.1 Caldifarciminota bacterium | reverse complement strand
GAATGGATATTGCAAGGAATCATACTGCAACCCACCTTCTTCAAGCCTCTTTACGTGGAATACTTGGCAAACATGTCCATCAGGAAGGTTCGCTTGTCTCACCCGATAGGCTAAGGTTTGATTTCACACACTTCTCGGCGCTTTCAAAGGAAGAAATTAATCGAATTGAAACACTTGTAAATGAAAAGATATTTTCAAATCTTCCTGTTGAATCCTTTATAGCAGAATTTAATGAAGCAAAAAAGATGGGTGCAATTGCACTCTTCGATGAGAAATACAAAGATACTGTAAGGGTGATAAAAATTAGTGATGTTTCTATGGAGCTTTGCGGAGGAACTCATTTAGAAAGAACAGGTGAAATTGGATTGTTCATCATTCTCAGTGAATCCTCCATTGCCAGTGGTATAAGACGAATAGAAGCACTCACAGGAAGAAATGTATTTAAATATATCAAGACGCTTGAAGAGAATGAGCAGAATATTGCTCAGTTACTCAAGGTAGATTCAGGAAAAATAACGGAAAGGATAAAGAGCGTTCTTGAAAACGAGAAAAATCTACAACACAGAATTGAGAAACTTGAGATGAGGATCAATGCGTATGAAGTTCAATCTTTAAAGCCAGAAACAATAAAGGATGGAATTAATCTCTTCCTTAAAAAAGTTACAAATCAAAGCCCGGAAATGCTTCGTAACCTTGCTGATGAAACAAGAAAGAGGTGGGAAGGAAAAACAGTTGGAGTCTTTGGTTCCGATTACAATAATAAAGCGCACATCGTTGCATTCGTCACCAAGGATATAACTAAGAAAATCAGTGCTCTCGATATAATAAAGGAAATCTCTGGTATAATAAAAGGTGGCGGTGGTGGCAGGGATGATTTCGCAACAGCAGGTGGCAAAGATATAAGCAAGGTCGATGAAGCAATCAAAGCTTCTGGAAGCTTCATAAGAAAAAAATTAACTTAAAAAAAATCCAATAACTTATTCTATCAGAAGAAAATATGAAAGTTTTTGACTATCTTATGAAAGTTAGAAAGGAAAGAGGGGCTGGATACCTTCCCCTTATAGACCCAGAGAAAGCATCAGATTTAAGTTTTGAAGCAATTCTTAATGAATTGAGAACCACTGATGTCGATGGAATACTTGTTGGAGGTAGTACCCTTTCCAGTGTCGATTTGAATGGAGTTATCAAGAAAATAAAGACTGCTACAGACAAACCTGTAATAATATTTCCCGGGGGTCATTATCAAGTCTCTCCTGATGCTGACGCAATCTTTTTTCTTTCCCTCCTCAGCGGACGAAATCCCCAGTTTCTTGTCGAGGAGCAGGTAAAAGCAGCGCTTACTGTAAAAAAATACTCTCTCGAGACAATTCCTGTCGCATACCTTCTCATTGAATCAGGAAATTTGACAAGCGTTGAGCGCATTAGCCAGACAAAACCGTTACAGAGAGATAATAAAGAATTAATTCTATCCCACGTTCTTGCTGGAGAATACTTCGGGTTGAAGATGTGTTACATGGATGGAGGAAGCGGAGCAAAATACAGCGTTCCAGAAGATGTTATAAAAGAAACCAAGGAAATATCAAATCTGCCACTCATTATCGGTGGAGGCATTCGCGATCCTGAAGAAGCCCGAAAAAAAGTAGAAGCCGGTGCAGACTTCATCGTCACCGGCAGCATCATAGAAAAAAACCCGCATCTCCTTAGCGAATTCTCAAAATCAATCCACAAACCTTAAAGATAGATTAAGATGAGAGCACTCTCTCTGTTCTCAAAACAAAGCAATCCCATTTTTTCCTTTAACCGTTATCCTTTATCCTTTCATTTGAAAGAAGGATATCAATTATTCTTTCAGATGAATGCCCATCCCAGAGAGGTGGTTTTCTACCTCTTTTCATTTTTCCTTCGAGAATTTTCTCTGCTACATTTACAATCTCTTTACTTGATTTACATAGGGTGTTTGTTCCTTGCTCAACAGTTATTGGTCGTTCTGTATTTTCACGTAGAGTAAAACAGGGAATATTAAGATATGTAGTCTCTTCCTGCATTCCTCCGGAATCTGTAAGAACTGCTTCTGCATAGTATTCCAAACTTAAAAAGTCAATATAACCCACAGGGGTAATGGGAATAAAATTATCTCCACCAGAAAGCCAGGGGAAATCCTCTGTGAGTTTAAACTCATTTATCATCTTCTGAGTTCTGGGATGCACGGAAAAAATCACTGGTCTATGTTTTCTTATAAAGTCTATTGAGGTTAGTATATCATAAAATTTTTCCCTAATATCAACATTTGATGGCCTATGAAGGGTTAGCAACCAGTAGTTCTTATTCTCTACACCAAACCTTTTATAAT
>JAGMEZ010000595.1 GCA_023127905.1 Caldifarciminota bacterium | reverse complement strand
CTCTACTATCTATCATCATCAATGTTCTGATATCAACTGTGACACGACACCGTCCAAGTGTAAGCATCTGGGGAAGGTGGGTATCTTTGAAAAAAAGTTCTCCAGTGAGTTCATTGTACTCTTTATCAAATGTTCCGCCGGTAACAAAAATCCGAATATTCATACTTTAACTTTAATAAGTGTTATCAAACTCTTCATTCTTTGAGGTTTTTCTCAATCTTTGCCCAGGTATCACGTAACGATACAGTTCTGTTGAATACGAGTTTTTCATCAGATGAATCAGGGTCAACGCAGAAGTATCCTAATCTCTCGAACTGGTATCGGCTTCCCGGTTTAGCACCTTTTAAGCTCGGTTCTACGTGGCAATCTGTCAGTACTTCGAGCGATTTCGGATTTAGATACGATTTGAAATCTTCTTTTCCCTCGAGTGGATTTTCTTTTACAAAAAGACGATCGTAGAGTCGTACTTCAGCTTCTATAGCATGTTTAGCGGAAACCCAGTGCAGTGTAGATTTGACTTTTCGACCGTCCGGTGCGTCACCTCCCTTTGTTGCTGGATCATAGGTACAATGTAACTCGATTACTTCACCTGTTTTTTCATCTTTCACTACATCAACACACGTGATAAAATATGCGTATCGCAGACGTACCTCGCGACCTGGTGCTAAACGGTAAAACTTCTTCGGTGGTTCCTCACGAAAATCTTCTTGTTCGATGTACAGCACGCGAGAAAAAGGAACTTTCCTCATCCCCATACTCTCATCCTCTGGATTATTTACTGCATCCAGCTCTTCTACCTTATCCTCAGGATAGTTATCAATAACTACCCGAAGTGGATGAAGTACAGCCATAACTCGTGGAACACGCTTGTTCAAATCCTCACGAAGACAATACTCGAGCAAAGCAATATCAACTATACTCTCCTTTTTTGCTACTCCGATGCGGTTACAAAAAGTTCGGATTGACTCTGGTGTATATCCATGTCTTCGCAAACCTGATAGTGTAGGCATTCGTGGGTCATCCCATCCGTTTACACATTTATTTTCTACAAGTTTTAGAAGATTTCTTGTACTTAACACTGTGTAGCTGATATTGAGTCGAGAAAATTCTATTTGCTGTGGGTGATGAACACCCAGCTCATTCAAATACCAATCGTACAAAGGTCGATGGTCTTCAAATTCTAAAGAGCAGAGTGAATGGGTGATACCTTCGATAGAGTCGGATTGGCCGTGCGTAAAGTCATATGTCGGGTAGATACACCACGTATCTCCCTGTCTATGATGTGGTTTGTGGAGTATACGGTACATAACCGGGTCACGCATATTGATATTGGACGCAGTCATGTCGATCTTGGCACGGAGTACCTTAGCACCATCGGGGAACTCACCTGTTTTCATGCGTTTAAATAGGTCGAGGTTCTCCTCGATCGAACGGTTACGATACGGACTTTCTTTACCTGGCTTGGTCAGTGTCCCACGGTATTCGCGAATTTCGTCAGAGCTCAAGTCATCCACATAAGCCTTACCATCTTTGATGAGCTGCATAGCCCACTCATAGAGCTGGTCAAAATAGTCAGATGCGTAGTACTCACGATCTTGCCAGTCAAAGCCCAACCAGCGGATATCTTCTTTTATAGCGTCTATATACTCCTGCTTCTCCTTAATAGGATTCGAATCATCGAATCTCAGATTGCAGAAACCACCATATTCTTCTGCAATACCAAAATCGATATTGATTGCCTTGGCGTGTCCTATATGGAGATAACCGTTTGGCTCCGGTGGGAATCGGGTTACAATCCGACCGTCATTTTTATTGTTTTTTATGTCTTCATTGATAATATTCCGAATGAAGTCGGAACGGGTTGTTGTTTCTTTTTCATTTTTCATAATAATTACTCCATATTGCTTGTAGTTTGTTATTTACAGATTAATTAGGTTTATCAGATAAACTACTGCCTAATTATAATAAATAATGTAGGTATGTCAAGTATTTTATTGATTTTAAATGGAATTTGAATTGTGATTCAGACAATAGAACATGCGTTCTTAGAAATTTTGCTGTCCCCTGTCATGCTGAACTTGTTTCAGCATCTCGGTTTTTAGACGCTAAAACAATACTGAAATAATTCAACACAGGATTAAGGGTGACAAGACAGACATAAGAACCTATGTCTTTTTAAAAAATAATAAAAGAGAATGTTCGAAACCTGTCGCAATTATTGAGGTTTTCCTATTTCATGGATGAAATATGACACTCTATTCTCTGAATTGCAAGAATTTGAAGAGAATTCTTGACAGAATTGTTTGAATTATGATAAAATTAATCACATGAGAAATGGAATTCGTAGATGGATGTTTCCCGTAGATTAACTTATGAATAAAAAACAGATTGGAGTTTTAGCTATATTATTTGCTAGTGTAATGTGGGGAATAGAACCCGTACTTGCAAAATTGGCGTACAGGAATTCAGATTTCCTCCATACTTCTGCAATAAGAGCGATTTTTGTGACATTAACAGCGTTGGTTTATGTGGCGATAACAAAACGGGGAAACCTTAAAATAAAAAAGAAACAACTCCCTAAATTAATTTATATAGCAATAGCAGGAACGCTCTTCGCAGACCTAATGTATTATTTTGCTTTGACACGGATTCCTGTAATTAATGCAG
>JAGMEZ010000594.1 GCA_023127905.1 Caldifarciminota bacterium | reverse complement strand
AGAAGCTTTCAAAAAATATAAATAAGAATGAGAGTTTCTACAACATTCTCATTAAAAATAGGACCTTAGAAGAAAGGATCTTTTTCATTCAGAAGTATCTTGTAATGATAGAGAAAGGGAGGTTGCGTAAGAATTTCTATAGAAGAAGAACCTTTATAAAAGACCTTACTGATGATAAAAGGTTTAACGAAGCCCTTGAATTACTGATTGATACTGAGAAAGGTATTTCACAGGACAGCCTTCCATACTGGGTTACGCCACAGAAGGCAGAACTTCTTTTCAAACTGAATAAAAGAAGGGAAGGAGTTTCACTGCTTGAGGATTATATAAAATCGAGAGAATACATATCGAACTGGAGTGAAATTTTGAAAGTACTTGAATTGGCAGATAAAGAAGGATTGAAATTGAGACAGAATATATATGAGAGATTGATAACTATGGGAAGAGTTGGATTAACCAATTATCTTGGATTAGCTGAGACCTATCTTATGATGGGAAAAGATAACGAAGCAGTACAAATCTTAAATGAACTGGCTCTAAAAGTGGATTATTCTAATGAAGAGCTTATTGAAATAGCAAAGCTACTCTTCAGGTTTAAGAAATTTGACGAATCAAAAGAATTCCTTGAAAGAGTTATGAGATCAAATCCTGGTTCAAAAGAGGCGAAAATACTTAAAGCTCGACTCTTGATTGAGGGTGGACAAGTACAGAATGGCTGCAAGATTGCACTGAATATTATATCAGGAAGGAATAAAAGGGAACTGAAGGAAGAGGTATTTAAGATTGTCGAAAATTGTGGAGAGGATGCATTATCGCTTATTGATAAAGAATTAAGTAGCAAGCCCTCTGAGGATATATACCTTGCAAAGGCACGATTATTAAATAAACTTAAGAGAAATGAAAAAGCCACGTCTGTTCTCCTCTCATGTATGAGAGAATTTCCTTACACCTCCTCACGAATTCCTATATTGTTCTCAGAAATTACGGAAGGTAAACAGAGTATTTTATATCTTTATAAATCACTTTATATTAAGGGGGATTCGAAGGATATAATCCTTGCTCTTATTATGAAGTTGGTTGAGATGGAAAAGGACGAGGAATTGAGTGCTCTTATTGGACGCACAAAGCTCAGTCCTTCCAATTATTTGAGCTGGTATGATAAAGAAGACAGTAAAAGACAATACCTGTCAAATGTAAGGTACCTTATGTCTGGTAAAAATAAAGATGAGAAGAGGGACGATTCTGTGCTTATTAATATACTCTATAAAATTGGCAATTTTTATGAGAGGGTTGAAGACTATGAATCTACACAATTTATCCTTGAGTCTATCTTAACTATTAAGAAGACCGATAAGATTGAGAAAGAACTTGATGTCATTAAAGAGAAATTTGAGGAGGAGAAAAAGAAAGATAAGTTTATTATAAAGGAAGATCTGGCAAACGGCGAAACACTATAGATAATAACCTGGAAAAACAATGGTCGTTTAGAACGTTTGTATCGTTTAATTCGTTTTTCTGATACTTTTAACGTTTGAAACGTTCGTAACGATAATAACGATATAAACGAGAATGAAGATTTTCAATATCGAATAAAGAAGGAGGAGAAAATGATTAAGAGAATGTTTTTTTTCACACTTTTACTTCTAATTTTATTCTCATCGTTGTATACACAAGAAAAGGAGCCAGTTATTTATCTTGAATTTAAGGATTTTTCAAAGTTTTTATCAGAACTTAGGCGTGATAAAAATTACCAGAATTTTATGGGTTCATCTGTTATGGAATGGTATAAGAATACACGACTTGGCTTGAAATTTCCAAAACGGTTAGGTGATTTTGAAGAGGTTCTTGGTTTTTCCCTATCTTTAAAAAATCTTGAAACGCTTGTAGGAAAAGAGACGGGTATATGGCTTTTTGATATTGGAGAGTTGAAGCTCATTTTAATTACAAAAATAAATGAATCAGACTACCTCAGGTCTACACTTGCAGGATCAAGAGAGAGTTTTGGTGAAGGGAAAATTGATACCTGTACCTATTATTTTAAAAAAGACCAATCAGGCAATAAGGAGATAGATTTTGCTTTTATCGATGGATACCTTATTCTTTCTAATGACCCGGGTGAGTTTGAACTTTTTATGAAAAGGCTTCTTACAGATAGAGAATTTTCTGGATGGAAAAAAACGGATTTTCTTGGATGGTTAGATACACCTTTAGATGCAGGTTATGATATCCTTCTCTATCTTTCACCTGAAAGTGTTAGAAACACTTATTTTACATCTTACTGGTTTTACAAAAACCAGAAAGAGATAAGGGAATGGTTTGATAAAGGGGTCATTTCTCTAAAAAAGGAGAAGAGAGAAATAAGAGAGGAACGTATTTACAAAATAGTTGAAGAATTTTCATTTGATTCTATAGCATTAAAAAAGTCAGCAGAAATTCTTTCATTAACTCCCCAAAATGCTGATTTGATAAAAATTTTACCGTTCTGTGGAGCAGAGCTTGAAAATGAAATGAAACGGTTATTGAAGGCAGGAAAAACTTCGGATTCAATACTCATTAAAGTTAAAGAAATGAGACCCCTCTGTTTTGGGAGTTTTGCTAAAATACGTGAAGGAGAAATCCTACCAGAACTTGAAGAAGGGATTGCAATTTTTGTAGAAAAGCCTGATAATGACCTCAAAAAACTTTTTGACCGTCATTACCCTGTTAATTTGAGGAACAATGAGTTATTTGGAAAGAATATGCCCGATTTTTCAATAGAGGGTAATATCCTGTTTTTCTCCAACGCTAAAGACTTCTTCAGAAACAGGAAAGCTATTAAAAACAATGGATTATCATTTTATTCCTGGTTAAATCTGAAAGGTTTTGGAGAAGGTTACAAGAAGGAAATTAATTTGCTGAAGGATTCAGAAAGATGGCATTCCTATGAAAACAGAGACTTTTTCGAAAAAAATATAGGGGATATGGTGGATATACTCTCATCATATATTAAGACAGTTGAGGTAAAAGGCAAAGTGGTTAACGGAAAAATAGAAGAAACAGTTATTTATAATCTCAAATAGTAAAGCCATTCCAGTTTATCTTTCCATTTATTAATTATTATTACATAAAGAACAATTAATATCAATAAATAATAATAAATAAAAAATTTAGTTTTTATTAATATATTACTTTGGCAAAATTACTTGACAACTGTAATAATATATGATAAAAGGGGGGGATTGAATGGAAGTAATGGAGGTATAATTGAAGAAAATAATTGGTTTAATCTTAACTGTACTGTTTTTTTATTCAAATTTTTTATTCGCACAGTCACCAGAAATGAGTGATCAATATCTCATGATAGAATCCCTTATGAACCCATCTCTTTCACCATTGACATATACCCTCGGACCGGGAGATAATATATTATTAAACCTATGGGGCAATATTAACGCTGACTATACAATCACTGTCGCTCGGGATGGAACCATCTTTATCCCAAGAAAATCAGTGAGCACTACATCACAATTTCCTATTGCTGGAGTTTTGGCTGTACCTGTGACCGAGACCGTTCCTGCTCTCGGTGAGATTAAAGCAGTTGGATTGACTGTGGCAGAGTTGAAAGAAGTGATAGAGGAAAGGGTAAAAAACTATTTCAGAGGTGTAGATGTTAGGGTTACACTTACCGGGTTAAGATCATTTCCTATTTCTATTGTTGGAAGTGTTGCTAGAGCAGGTGTCTATTCGATTACTCCCTTATACAGACTTTCACACGTTATTAAAAGGGGGGGTGGAATTAGCGAAACAGGATCTTATCGAAATATCGTTATTAAAAAACCGGATGGCTCATCCCATATATACGATCTCTACGAATTTTTTTATAAAGGTAACATAGAACAGAATCCATATATAAAAGCAGGTGATATTGTTATGGTTCCTCAGGCAGTTATGAGTGTAAAGATTACAGGGAGGGTATTAAGAACCGGGAATTATGAGT
>JAGMEZ010000593.1 GCA_023127905.1 Caldifarciminota bacterium | reverse complement strand
ACAACAGGGGACTTAAGGTAGGAAGTGGAATTTATTTTGTGGCTTTATATTATGGTAATCAAAGACTTGTAAATAAGGTCTTATTGATCAAGTAAAAATAAAAGGATGAGGAACAATAATAAAAAGCGGGAGAAGGCAAAAGCCCTCTCCCGCTATAATGAACAACTAATCTTTTACTTGACAAGAAGCAATTTTTTTGTTGCTTTATGTTCATTCCCGTCCACAACAAGACGGCAGAAATAGACACCAGAAGCTGCTCTCCTTCCATTGCTAATCTTTCCATCCCAGTTTGCCCTGTATGTGCCGGGTTTCTGTTTACCCTCCATAATAGTTTTTATAAGCCTGCCACTGATATCATAGACACAAAGGGAAACTGAACTCATTTTCGGAATCATATATTCTATGGTTACTATTGAAGAGAAAGGTTCAGGATAGGTTTTTGATATAGTAAAGATTACAGGGGTAGACCTATCAGGTTTCTCTGCAATACCGACAGGAAGATACCTCGCCGCTGCACTATCATAGTTTGCCTGTACATCCGATACACCTTCGCCACCAAGAACAACGACGGCAAAGATTGCGGAATCCCCAGGGTTGAGGTTGAAAGGTCCAGCTGAAACACAAATTGACCAGTCATCCCAGGGAGAAGCAGTTTGCGTACTGATCGACCCGTTAAGGAACTGTATCTTATCGGAATCGAGAATACATGAATTGGGGTATACATACGTATCATTCTTTATAAAAGATACATTTGCTGCTGTGGATGGATCAAGCAAACCAACTCCTGCATACTTTGTTCCTGAACCATACATATAGATAAGATTTCGTGAGAGGTCAACACCACCGGAATTGTTGTACGCATCACCAATATCCAAATCCATAAACTGCCCAAAATAGAGACCATTTATTGCTGATGAACCTTCATTCGCGAAAATGTATCTTACTATTACATAATCTTCTCCACCTACATCAGACCATGACCATCCATCCTGCAAACAGGTAAGATCCTTCGGCGAACTCATACCAGAATCATCATACTTCGCCCATGAATCCTGATCTGAATAAACTGTGCCATCTCCAAATACACCTGCAGTAGGTTGCCAGTCTCCGGAATTCTCTGCAGAATAATCTCTGTTTACAACATAACTTGCTGAGTTACCTGCCCAAACAGAACCTATGAAAAGGTGCTGAGAACCTGTTTTGGGATAATAAAAACCGCTTCCCTGAGTCTGACTATCATTTAAGAATCCACAAATACCTCTGTTCGTAACAGAATATTTCACATTTCCTATATCATGGTCGTAGTAGTCGACAGGTGGATTGCCAACAGCGTACGTGAAATTATGATCCCAAGAAAATCCACCATCAGCAGTTATATGTAGCGTGAAACCTATAACTGTACCATTCGGCGTTCCTGGATCTGCCGTCATTGTATACGGGTCAGATGAATTATTGGCAGAACTCCCAACATTTATTGTGCCAAATGTAGATGTGGAATCGCTAATGTCTACATACTGACTATTTGTCGTTGCCCTTAAAACTGCTTGTACATTTGTTGCGTTAACACTCCCACCATTTGAGAGGGTAACGGTAAGTTCAGCATATTCTCCAGGGTCCCATAGTCCATTACTATTTGCATCATCAAGCACCTTGTCAGAAACGTAGACATAAGGTTCATTTGCTGAAGTGAGATGAACATTCATCTCTGGATCACCGAAAAGATTGAGTTCGAGCCCACAGTAATGCCAAACCCCTTGAGACCAAATAAGGTTACGGAAATGGTTTTTGGTTGCACCATGAATTATCCC
>JAGMEZ010000592.1 GCA_023127905.1 Caldifarciminota bacterium | reverse complement strand
TGTATCTTCCTATTTTTAAACTCGCATCCACATTTATGGGTGGTTAATAGAAAAGAAAAATGTACAGAAATGATTGGAATACTTCCCCGTAGAAGATTAATAATTCTTCTTCGTCCCATCATAGCGACTGTTGTTATCGGACCTGAAATTTATTTTAGAAAAAGTGAACCTTTCTCTCAGGTTTTCCCACTGGTTGCTGTTATTCTCGCTAGTTATTTTGCTAGCATTATTTTCTATTTAATTCTTATAACTGGGAAAAGGGGAACCGTTTACGATTTTGCCCAAACTGTAAGTGATACAGTTATAATTTCAGGTCTTGTTTATTATACTGGGAGTATATACAGTCCATATACCCTACTTTACTTTCTCAATATAATTGAAGGTAGTTTATCTCTTCATCCTGTCGGTTCTTTTACCATAACTTCAATTGCGACTGCATCATTTATTGCAATGGGTGTTGTATGGATGAATCGTCATTTTTCTCCGGAGATGGACTCATTAACGTTTAATATCGAGGTAGTCCGGAATTTTTTAAAGGTATTTATCTTTTCTCTATTCTTTTACCTTGCAACAGCTCTTACCATTTATTTCAAGGAAAGATTCACAGCTGGGGCACGTGCCCTTGAAGCTGTTCTCATGACCACGGATGATATTCTTGAGAACATAAATTCGGGGATAATAACAATTGATAAAAGTGGAAAAATAAAACAATTTAATCCCGCGGCAATGTCTATACTTTCACTTGAAGTAAAATCAATTCTTGGAAAATCATATAGAGAGGTTTTTCCTGAAAGGCTAAGGAATCTTTCAAATTTAATATCATCCTTCTCTTGTGAGGAAAAAGAACAGAAAAGGTTGGAAATAACCAATGAAGATGGAAAGTTGATACCCATTATGATTGCTATATCGGAAATGCGGAGAGAAAATGTTGATTTTGGGGGGAAAATAATAAATATTATTGATCTCACGGAAGAAGAGGAAGTTCAGAAACGATTGAGAACTACGGACAGGATGAAGACAGCGCTTGAACTCTCAGCTGGAATTGCACATGAAATAAGAAATCCACTGGCTTCTATTCAGGGAGCAATCGAAGTTATAATGAAGGAGATTAAACCCAGTGGAAGAGTAGGAAAGCTTGTTGACCTTGTGTTGAAGGAGGCAGAGAGGTTAAATAACATTATTGAAAGGTTTCTCCAGTTTGTTCGAATCCCGCGACGTGAGAGGAGGAACGCTGATATTACTTTAATCCTTAGAGATGTTGTTGAACTTGTAAAGAATCACCCAATGTATAATAAGGGTATTGAAATAAAAACAAAATTTCCTAAAGAGACATTTATTGTTTTTATTGATCCGGAGCAGATAAAACAAGTGTTTCTAAATATTTTATTGAACGCATTCGCGGCTGTTGGGAAAGAAGGGAGGATAAATCTTGGTTTTTCGAAAAAAAATAATCGTTGTGGTGTTATATTTAAGGATAATGGACATGGAATAGAGAAAGAGAATATTGAAAAGATATTTCAACCATTTTTCTCGAATAATCCAGAGGGATCAGGATTGGGTTTATCGGTTGCCCACAGAATTGTTGAACAACATAAGGGTGAGATTACGGTTGAGTCAAGAATGGAGGAAGGTAGTATATTTACAGTATGGCTTCCACTTGTAGAAGATGAATCTGCTGAGAGGAAAACATAGTCCAGTTTTCTAAAAAAAAAGAAATGGAAAGTAGGAATATGGAAAAGGATGAGAAGAAAACGAAAAAATCTATATTGGTTGTAGATGACGAAAAGAGCATAGTTGAATGGCTACAGATAGCTCTTGAAAAGGAAGGATACGAAGTAGAGACAGCTGTGAGTGGGGAAGAGGCACTTGAGATTGCAAGAAGCAGGTATTTTAACTGTGTAATAACCGACATGAAGATGGCAGGAATGGATGGTCTTGAACTTCTTAAGCGATTAAGAGAAGAAGATCCTGATCTGATTGTAATAATAATAACGGCTTTTGGAACATTCGAAAGCGCAGTTGAAGCGTTGAGAAGCGGAGCAAGTGATTTTATTACCAAACCATTCAGGGTAGATGAAATTACATTTAGATTGAAGAATGTATTTGAAAAAGAGTGTTTGCGTCAGGAGAATATTTTCTTGAAGAATAGAATAGAAAAAGATGAAGGTGTAATAATTGGTGAAAGCAAAAAGATGGAAGAACTTCTTAATCTTGTTGATAAGGTTGCAAAGACTGATGCTACAGTGATGATATATGGAGAAACTGGAACAGGAAAAGAACTTATTGCAAGAAGATTGCATAGTAACAGTAATAGAAACAATGAACAATTTATTGCACTTAACTGTGGAGCACTTCCTGATACGTTGCTTGAGAGTGAACTATTTGGATACAAAAAAGGTGCTTTTACTGGAGCCGTGCAGAACAAGAAAGGATTATTTGTAGTAGCTGATAGTGGTTCATTTTTTCTTGATGAAGTGGGAGAGATTAGCCCGAAAATTCAGGTGAAGCTGCTCAGGGTGCTGCAATACCAGGAGATTGTTCCATTGGGTGATACGAAAACGATAAAAGTAAATGTGAGATTGATTGGTGCAACAAATAAAAATTTAGAAAAAGCTGTAAAAGAAGGTAAATTTAGAGAGGACCTCTTCTATCGGCTTAATGTTATTCCCGTTTTTGTACCTCCACTGAGAGAAAGAAAGGAGGATATACCACTTCTTATAGAAAAATTTACAGATAAGATTGCGAAACGTCTGAGAATTTCTACAAAAGAGTTTTCCGATAAATCTTTAGAAAAGCTCATGGAATACAACTGGCCTGGAAATGTTAGAGAACTTGAGAATTGTATAGAAAGAATAATGATACTACTGGATGAAGATAAAATAACAGAGAAAGATATTTCTGCAATTATGCATTCAGATATTCCGGTAAAAGAAGAGATTACCCTTCAAGACCTGGAGGTCAATGCAATACGTGAAACAATTAGGAAATGTGGTGGAAATAAAGTAAAGGCAGCACGGATGCTTGGAATACATCCTTCAACCCTTTACAGAAAAATGAAGAAACTCTTGATTGAATGAACATTTGAACATTCAGTTAAACACAATTGCACGTCTATTCTGACTTCGATAGGTTGAGAATACAATTAGAAAAATATTTTAATAAGCACTCAGTCTGCCCAGAACCTCCAGAAATACTATTTGAATTTAGCCTGTGATTAATTCAAAAAGAGTAAAAGAGTAATAATGGATTTTGTTATTACACATAAAAAAAGATTGTTAAAAAAATACGGAAAGAATGGAACAGGTCGTATTATTAAATCTATAGAAGGCCTTATTGCCGTTAAAAATGGTAAGTTATTTCTAATAGATGAACTGAAAGGCGAGTTGAAAAAGTATAATTTTAAGAAAACGATAAGTCCAAAAAGACTGAAGAGGTTTATTGATGAGATTGAAAATAATTCAACGAATGAGGATAATTTTCTTATAATAGGTGGACATTCAATTATTCCTTTCTACAAGGTCGAAAATCCAACTAATGATGAAGACCAGGAAATATTGACTGATGCACCTTATGCTTCAGCTGATAATGACTTTTTAATACCCCAGAGGGCTTTTGGACGGATCCCAGATTCTTATGGGAAATCAGAGGGTTTTCTGGTAAATATTATCGAAAAAACAATAGGGTATCATAAGGTAATCAAGGGATACAAGAATAGTTTTGGATATTCTGCTTCTGTCTGGAAGGAAGCTTCAAAGGCTGTTTTCAGGATTATTGGAGATGTAAAAAAAATGAAAGTAACGCCCCCACTTAATGCACAAGGAATTGATAAAAACTGGCTTGAGAAAAGATTTTTATACTTTAATCTTCACGGTTCAAAAGAGACGCCAAATTGGTACGGTCAGAGGGCGCCGGATGATGCTCCCGATTTTCCGTTTTATCCAGTAGCAATTACTCCAGAAGAAATTCCTCTACTGAGAAAAAGCTGTGTATATTCAGAAGCCTGTTACGGTGGCTGGGTTTTTAAAAAAAAGCTGGAAGAGTCAATAGCACTTAAATTCCTTTCGCAAGGTACTGTTGCATTTGTTGGCTCAACTGCAATTGCTTATGGTCCTCCTTCACCTCCTTTGCGGGAAGCAGACCTTCTTGGCAAATATTTTCTCCAATTCGTGAGAAATGGTGTTCCTTTTGGTGAAGCGTTGAGAAATGGGAAGATTGTTTTTGCAAAAGAAATGGTAAAAAATCAGGGATTCCTTGATGACGATGACAAAAAAACGCTGCTCGAATTCCAATTGTATGGCGACCCATCCCTGAGGTTTCAAAATAAAGGAAAAAGATTACTTAAAAGGTAAATACTTGTTTTTTTGATTTTTTCTTCATCAGAATACTTTGCTATATTTAAAACAGCTAATTAAATAATTCGCAGAACTTTTAACTTTATAAAATGTCTAATAATATAGAGAGAAAAAAAGTGGAAGAGACTTTTGAGAAACTTGTAATGAATAATTATAAAAGGGTTTTTAATTACATATATATGTTTGTTAATGATTATGAAATATCAAAAGATTTAACTCAGGATACGTTCTTAAAAGCATACATAGGATTCAAGCGGCTGAGAAGTAAAGAGAAGTTTCATATTTGGATTATGAAAATAGCGCGTAACCTTTCAATAAATCGTATGAAGAGGGAGCATTTAAAAAGAATGAGATTCGTTTCCCTCTTTACGAGAAGGTATGATAAAGAGCTGATTGAGACCATAGGTAATCCTGTTCCTTCTCTTGAAGAAAAAACGAGGAAAGATGAAGAACAGAGTGTTGTACGAAGGGTACTTAATGAAATACCATATCGAATGAGAGAAGTTATAATCCTGAAGGAGTGGGAGGATCTTTCATACGAAGAGATAGGAAGGATTATGAAAATTACAAGAAAGGCTGTGAAATCGCTTCTTCACAGGGCAAGGGAAGCAATGAAGAAAAGACTGGAGAAGGAAGATGCATTCAAATAAATCAATTGACTGTCAGAGGATAAAAGGTGAGCTCTCAGCATTCCTTGATAAAGAGCTTGATAAGGATATGATGAGAAAAGTAGGTGAGCATCTGAAATCTTGCATCACTTGTATGAATGAGTTGAATAAATTGATAAAAATGAAAACGATGGTAAGAGCAATTAAAAGAGTTGAAGTTGATTCTGAACTTCCACTAAAAATCATTGACAGCATAGGTGAAGCCAAACCATCGCCAGAAATTGCCTGGTTTCCTGTTACAATAAGGGTTGCTTTGCTCATCGCTATTTTATTAAACATTGCCATCTTTAACCTTTTCAGAGACCATCGGTTCAAGGTGCCTTATATTCATTTGGATAAAACGATAAAGGTGGAGAATGTTGTTCTTTCCGAAGAAAGAGGAGATGTTTCCGTGAGTTTTTCGGCTCCGTTACACGATAGTCTGCACAATTATATCCCTCCAGAGATTAAGAGTGTTATTAAACCGTCTTACACTGAGAAACTTCTTAATCAGAATATTGAGGGAACTGTTGTTCTTAATGTAGTTGTTGATAAAGTAGGTGATGTGGAGAGCGTTAAGCTTGTTAAGCCCCTCTTCCCGGAGGCTGATTCGCTTGCAATAGTTTCAGTAAGAGCGATGAAATTCAATCCTGCACAAATTGGAACAATTACCGTCAAATCTGAAGTAACAACAACATTTCTCTTCAAGTTATAGAATTTATTATATTACTTATCTGCATAACTAGGAGGGACAGGTCCCCCTGGAAAAATACATGTCCATAGGGACCTGTCCCTTTACGAAAAGTAAATTCCTACCTGTCACCTATTTTTCTTCTATTTTATGGACTGTATAGGTCTTTAAGAAACGATTGGTTTTAACGTGGAGGAAGTAGGTTCCTGAAGGAAGATTACTTCCATTGAATACAAAGTTTCCTTGTTTCTTTCCGAGATTAATAAACTGTGAGGTGATTTTTCTTCCCGCAATATCAAAAAGCGAAATATAAATATTTTCTTTCTCTGAAAGGGATGATTCAATATAGAGTTTATCAATAAATGGTTCCGGAAATATTAATATATTTTCCTTCCCCTCACTCTGTGTAATTTTCTCCTCTACAGGTTGCTGAATTATAAAGCCAGTATATGTATCCTGGTTTCCTAACCGGGTATCTACCCAGACTGGATGGATATTGTTAATCGATGATGCAGCTACTCCAATATATTCTCCAAGAAGTCCCGCTCTTCCTGCAAGGATTTCTGGATGTTCTATTTTTACAGGAAATGGATGGGTAGACTTACCTGGAGCAGTGAATTTTGAACCAGCGGTTGGGTCTGATGATACCGTTGTTATCCTTTCATTTTCTGACCAGGTGTCTCCTCCGTCAGTGGAAATTGTCATATATAAATCCATGAGAAGATTTCCCGTATCGAGCCGCCTGTCCAGGAATACAACTATTATACTTCCATCCGGTGCAACAGTAAGCCAGGGGTGAAACTGATCACATCCATTATTCAGAATATCATCGTTAATCCTGATTTTTGAACTCCACGAATTACCACCGTTAGTAGAGCGGGTGAAGTAAATGTCGGTGTCAGTGTAACCTGGAGCATCGTCCATATATGCAACGTAGATATTACCGTTGTACGGTCCACCAGTAATGTCAACATCCATTGCAGGGAAAGAGAAGACCCAAATCCCACCGTTTAAATACCCTGAGACAACGGAGGTGTTCTGGATTGTTATGTCGGTTCCAAAAGATTGACCACCATCTGTTGAACGGTCAAACCGGATTGAACCGGGTGAATAGTGAACCCAGGCAACGTAAACTTCACTGTTTGGACCAACACATGGTACTGGCCATTGAACGCCATTTACATCACTGACCGTGACAGGTCCAACAAAAGAATTTCCACCATCCGTCGAGCGGCACAAAAGGATTTGTGTTGAATAAAATCGTGCCCAGGCAACATAGAGGTTACCGGTATAAACTCCTTCGGATCGGTCACAAGCAATTAATTCCTTATCTTCAAATACACCTGGAACGTTATTAATGACGGCTACAGGAGTTCCCCATGTTACACCACCATCAGTGGATTTTAATACGAAGAGCCCGTTTGGCTCAGAGGTTGAATTGTACGATAGTATAACAGCATAGAAATTTCCCGCTGTATCAACTGTTAACCCTGGATCGCTATCCCAGTTATACTGGGGTTCTACGAACAAATCCTGATTCCAGGTTGCACCACCGTCAAAGGAATATCCATACGCAACCTGTCGGTATCCAAGCCTGAAATCCCTCCATACTGCTACAAGGTTTGTCGAATCCTTCGGATTAATAACGATTTGCTGTTCATTCTGGATTTCTGTTGTTGTATCGTTATTTATCTTTATGTTTTCAAAATCCCTGGAAAACGGAATTACTTGAGCAGTGAGTAATGAAGGAATTATGAAGCAGAACGAAAAAACGATTAAACAATAAATTTTCTTTTTCATTTCAACTCCTTTCTTATTATAATATGATTGAAGCTGGTTTATTTTTAATTTCTCTTTTCATCCCTGTTTTGTTCCTAAATCATAGCATTAATCCAGGTCTCAAGAAGTCTCTTAACCCTACAAATTTCAGCATATTCAAGCACTTTCTCCAGATTGCGATCCCTGCGCTTAAGATACTCAGTAAGACCTTCCTTGGCAACATCAAGCCCCAGTTTATTACGGTATCGAAAACAGTCACATATAGTTTTTTCTGGACAGTAAATACGAACCCTATGACCTTTAATCTTTATCTCATCAATACCTGCCTCAAATTGTTTTGT
>JAGMEZ010000591.1 GCA_023127905.1 Caldifarciminota bacterium | reverse complement strand
CTCGCGATAGTTCCTATAATTGTCTTAACTTTCGAGGTGGGTCGTTTATGAATTTTAGGTAGTTCAATGCCATTATAAACGAAAAAACTATTTAAGCCTAAATGGAATTTAACCTTTGATTCCGATGCAACAACTCCTTTCGAAATACCTATCAGATAATCTACAAAAAATGTGTATAATTTGTTTAACTTATCTCTCAACCGTGAAGCAAATGTCACACTTCTTTTGTAGTGAACTAAAATACTTCTGGGGTAGAGTATTTTACCAATTACAGCAAACGTTAATGCATGAAATAGGTACGCTACAACTATTGCAGGTTTTTTTACTCGCAATACGTGGATATATCTGATTAGCGAAAATATATCAAGATGGTTTTTCATATTGAGACTTTGAATCTCTATTCCTTCTTTCTTAAATTGCTCCCACAAACTTCCTTTAGCAAGGAGTGTTAGAACAATATGATTAAATTTATCTCTGTCAAAATGTTTTATTGTTCTTAGTAAGGTTCTCTCAGCCCCACCAATATTGACATTTGTAATAAAATGCAGAATTGTTGGTTTTTTCATTAATTCCTCATTTTGCCAAGCCATCGTTTGCAGACGCGAATACGTTTCGCTTTTCTGTGCTGCCTTCATATATTTGCCACGAAGTGCCGTGAATTAACTCCTTCTGATCTCATCAAGGACTGCACTTAAATCCCCTGCTAGGTTTTTTCTCGTATACCTATCAAGATTATCAGTTCTGTATGATTGAAATAATTTTTGTTTATATTTCCAATATATCAACTCAATTTTCTTTTCGATTCCCTGCAAATCATTTGGGTTGACAATGAAATCATCTCTTCCTTCGTTTTTTAGTACTATGGCAGCGCTACCATTAATCGGAATAAGCGCAAGAATTGGTTTTCCAGAAGCCATATATTCAAATAGCTTTCCAGGAATAATCATTCTCCCCAATTCGTTTCTCATCAGCAGCAGCACATCTGCGCTCAAAATCATAGAAATGCTCTCTCTATGTGATTTGTATCCTAATGCATTTATTACACCAGCAAAATTTCCTTTCTCGAACAAGCTTTTAAATCTTGCATCAACACTGCCAAGAAAATTAACTTTTATATCTTTCTTGGACTTACTATTCTTTTCCAGAAATTTGGATAATGCATAAATAAACATTGATGAGCTCTTAAAATTGGCAATAATATTTCCAGAATAAAGAATATTAAGTCCTTGGCATTTTGGCACTTGCGAAGTTTTAAAATCTTCTTCATCAAATCCATTGGTTATTATTGCAAATTTATTGGTCCTATAGATTTTTCGATAATCATCTGCTGTTTGCTGCGAAGTGAAAATTATCTTATTGGCTATTTCAAATACCTTCTTTTCAAGAATACAATGTATCTCATATCTGAATTTGGACGAATATTTTTGGAATGGATTCAATGTCCAAGGATCCCTAAAGTCTGCCACCCATGGACGATTGGTTAGCTTTTTCAGAATTGCACCTACTATATGATTTGACCATGGATTTCCCGTAGAGTATATTACATCTATTTTATTCTTGAGTATCATCTTGAATCCACTCATAACAGCAATAGGGATCCATGGCATTTGAGAATCAGGATTGATTAATAATTCAGCAATTCTTTTTAGAAACCTCTTATATGTGTAAGCCTGTCCTTTGCCTCCCCATTCACTCGTTATTCCCCCCTTATACTGCAATAAATCCTTGCTATTTGTTCTTTTTATGTATATGTTCTCTGGAATATCATCAAGAAGTGTTCTATCGATGGGACGCTTAGTTCTCTGACACACCTCCTCTTTTACAGTTAAGATAAAAGGATTCCATCCAAACTCTGGTAGATATTTTACAAACTTTGCAGTTCTTTGAACACCTCCTCCTCCCACAGGTGGAAAATAATAGGTGATTATTAAAACTTTCTTTTCCATAATTTTCGTTTGTTAATGATATGGTAGAAAAAGTCTTCCGTCTCCTTAATTTGACGAGATTCAGTATACCTTTCCTGAATCATTTTGGTGTTTTTCTCCATAGCATTCTTGATTATTTGTGGATTTTTAATCGTATTGATAACTGCTTTAGCAAGTTTCATTGGGTTATTTATCGGGAAAAGGTAACCATTTATTCCATCATGAATTAACTCTCTATTACCAGGTATATTACTTACAATTGGGAATGCGCCGCAGGCAATGGATTCAAGAAGAGCAACACAGAGTCCATCAGAACGAGATGGAGATACAAAAATATCGGCTTTCTTGAATAAACTTGGCATTTTTGTGTAAATTACTGGTGCCATAAACTGGATGGATTCATAGACACCTAATTTCTTGGCAAGCAATTCGAGTTTGGACTTTCCTTTGCCCTTACCTACTATAATTACCGTAATATGGGGAAATGTATTGACTATGTGGGGAAGAGCTCTTATTAGTAATTCTAAGTTATAAATGGGCCTCATTGCTCTTGTACTTATTAAAACAGCATTGGAGATTGGCTTCTGGTAATTGCGGAGTACTCTCCCTTCTGTA
>JAGMEZ010000590.1 GCA_023127905.1 Caldifarciminota bacterium | reverse complement strand
GCTTCTTTTTTACCTTTATAGATGAATTGGATAGAATAGGGGAGATTTAACATGCTTGTTTCTCTGTAATTCCTGAATTTTACCAAGATGAAATCCTTTTCTCCCTTTTTTCCGCAAATGAAATACTCAATTCTCTTATTAATCTGTGACCATCCGATTCTTGAATAGTTATTGTTTTTCTCAAAAGAAAACTCCATAAGATTTTTATTCTTCTGTATGCAATGAGAAGGTACCTGGCTTGCATCTGTCGGAACTCTTCCTGTCGTGAGAAGCTGAACAAGATCAGGATCAATTGGGATGGCTGTATATTCTTCAATATCGAAGTCTTTTAGTAAACCTTTTATTGGTTTATCAAGCATCGGAGAAAAGATGGTAAAACTATCGTCTTTTATTGTTATCTGGGTCATTATCATTCCAAAAAACCCGTAGAAAGTAATTCCCCATGTTTTTGGTTTTTCATAATAGAATATGGAGAAATTTCCGAAGAATTCATCATCATCTCTTATTACTTCATAATTACCATTTCCTGTCAGGCTATCTATTGTATATTGTGGTTTATATGCATCAATGAAGGCTTCATATTCGCCAGTGGGACACCTAATTATCTCTTTTTTTGCGCATCCAGTAATACAAAAAAGAACGAATATAACTAAATATAATATTCTATTGTTCATAGATCTAACCATTAACCCCCACATATGTTATTATGTTTCAGATATGTCCTATATATTAATGGATTCACCTTATTAACACAACTTTTGTATTCTTGATAAATCCAATTTCTGGTATCTCCATCCTTACAAAGTAGATACCCTGTGGTAATCTTCGTCCATGTTCATTTGTACCGTCCCATACTACTATGCGGTTACCCTTTTCTATCGTTCCATTGAACAACTTCTTTACTTTCCTGCCAGTTACATTATATACTGAAACGGAAACATTGGAGTTTCTTTCAGTTGAAAGAAGGATATGTGTGTAATGTTTCATTGGACTTGGATAAACGGAAAGGTTATTCTTAAATATCGGCTTGTAAAATTGTATTTCCTTCTTTCCTGTAATTTCGTCACCTTCTATATTGACATCATCTATATATATTCCTTCTGCGATATCATAATCATCCGAAGCAAATGAAAGACACAACTGGATTTCTTCACCAACTGGAATGTAAGAGAGGTCGTAATCCTCCTGGAGCCAGTCATTCCAGATATTTAGCAGTGAATCGAGTGCACCGCCGCTCCCGATAAAATCGAGCGTATCGTAGGAGGTTTGCCTTTTTATTATGACATAGAGTCCGTCAGAACCGTAGTTTGTGAATTCGTACCAGTGCCAGAGTTTCAGGTGTGTGTTTGGTCCGACCGCGAAGGGGATACTCCATAGACTGTCATCAGAATTTGATACGTAGGTGTGTGTTGCTTCTACACCGCAGTACCAGCTGTAGTTACCAGAGTGTTTTCTGTATGAGGATAGGTGCCAGTTATCGGGCGAACCAGCATGTGACCATTTTGATGTTCCTGATTCCATGTCGTCTGAAAAGCCAAAATTTCCTATGGCAATGAGGAGTGAGTCCGGGAATACATAGCCCTCCGTTGTTGAAATGTTATAATCCATTGATGTAAAATATGGATCAGGGCAGGATGAAGATATATCAAAGGAGAGAGTCCCGGACACAGAACCCTCAGGAGAAACAGTTGTCCATGATGGGTTTGCTCCACTTGTTATTGTTATATAAGGATCTCCTTCGGAGAAGTTGCAGTTTACATTATAACCATAACCATATCCCCAGTTCATAAGGGAATAGTAGAGGTCAATACTTTCACCGGGCTCCGGAATTCCGTTGTTGTTTTCGTCATAAAGACTATCACAATTTATAAAAAGAACTGGTTTTGCAATAACTTCATTTGTAAAACTATTCCAACTACCCTGGGCTGAAGTTGCAAGAAGATTAAATTTTGCAACATCTCCATTTTCGCAATTTGCAGAAGAGGAGATGGAAAATGTACAAATAACGGTACTTTCAGCCTCTACTGTTCCTGAATATGTATGTAAGCTGTCTATTAGTGTTACAAATGTGTCATCTGTTGATAACCCGATTTGAGGATTTGTTAAAGACTGGGTTCCGTAATTTTTCATATCAACAAAAAGGTATGCACTTTCATCTGGATTCAATAAACCATCGTTGTTACCTGAGATATTATCCTGTACTGTATGGTCATTATAGGAAAGATATGGACCCGCCAGCTTTGTGTATAGCGAGTCTATATGCGGAAGGAAATTCATGGCAGTTACCGTTAATGTAACCATTCCAGGAGATGTAATTGAAATGTTTGTTTTGAATTCCCCCAGCGTATTTGTATACCCTCTTTCATAGAGAGATGGTTTGTTCTGGAAACATACGAGAGCGTTTTTAACTGGAACTCCATCGCTGTCTCTCACCGTAACAGTAATCTCCATCCCGTTCTGGAGTGTATCTGGATAATAAACAGAGAGTAGTTCTGGGGTATCAGTCCAGATGGGCATTTCCGGAT
>JAGMEZ010000059.1 GCA_023127905.1 Caldifarciminota bacterium | reverse complement strand
GATAACCATAGATGGTGCATCAGCCTCTCTTATTCTTGGTGACGTTCCTAAAATAAAACCAGAATTAACCGGTGATTTTGGTGAGATCATGAAATGGGCTGACGACATCAGACGCCTCGGTGTCAGAGCAAACGCAGATAATCCAAAGGATGCAAAAGTTGCACGGGATTTTGGTGCTGAAGGGATAGGTCTCTGCAGAACAGAACATATGTTTTTCTCCGCTGATAGAATCGAAGCAATGAGAGAAATGATTCTTGCAGATTCAAAAGAAAAAAGGCAACTGGCACTTGACAAAATACTTCCGATTCAGGAAGAAGATTTCATTGGAATCTTCAGGGTAATGGATGGTTATCCTGTAATTATTAGAACCCTTGATCCTCCCCTCCATGAATTCCTCCCGAAAGAACGCAAAGGACAGGAAGAACTTGCGAAAAAAATGGGTGTGAATTTCGAGAAAATCGCCCGAAGGGTGGAAGAAATGTCAGAGATGAATCCAATGCTTGGCTACAGAGGATGCAGACTCGGTCTCACATATCCTGAGATAACAGAGATGCAGGCACGGGCAATCTTTGGAGCTGCCTGTAAGGTTGCAAAAGAGGGTATTAAAGTCATCCCTGAAGTTATGATTCCACTTGTTGGTATAAAAGAGGAATTAAAACTTCAGAGGGAAATAGTCGAACGCATAGCAGAAGAAGTTATGGAGAAGGAAGGTATAAAAATAAAATATATGGTTGGAACAATGATAGAACTACCAAGAGCAGCACTTACTGCAGATGAAATAGCCGAATATGCTGATTTCTTCTCCTACGGCACTAATGACCTAACCCAAACAACATTCGGCTTCTCAAGGGATGATGTAGCAAAATTCATAAACATCTATGTAGATAAAGGCATATTACCCTCTGACCCGTTTCAGGTTATGGACCAGAAAGGTGTTGGTGCGCTGGTAAAGATGGGACTTGATAAAGGTAAAGAAACAAAGCCAGAACTTGAAGTGGGAATATGCGGCGAGCATGGGGGTGAACCAACTTCAGTTGAATTCTGTCATAGAATAGGACTGGATTACGTTAGCTGTTCTCCTTACAGGATTCCCATAGCACGATTAGCCGCTGCACATGCTGTACTTCGAGAAAAAGGAACCCTATAGGTGTAAATTAACCGAGGTCTTCATCCTGCGTAAATGTAGAGCCGAGGCTTGTCCTCGGCAAATAGACTATAATGAATCCATTATTCGTAAACATATTCTTAAACATAGTTTTTCCTGTTCTCCTTATTATTCTCCTTCTTTTTCTTAAAGGATTACTCAACAAATTTACTCCTTTCTCTAAAACAACGATTCTCTACTATATTTTCAGCTTTGCCTGTGGGTTTTTTCTCTTCCTCTTACTGACACGATTATCTATCCACATTCACATAAGACGGTCGGGATACGCAATATTCACCTTCCTGTTGATAATCCTTCTTATCAGGTACTTCAATATATGGTTCAAGGAATCATACCTTCCTCAGCATAAAAAAATCCAAATCCCATTCCTTCTCATTGATATTATCAGATGGTTAATTATAGTAAGTTTTCTCTTTGTTATCCTCAAGATATATTTTAATATTAACCTTACAGGAATCTTTGCAACATCTGCAGTTGCCACTGCAGTTATTGGTTTTGCACTGCAGGATATTCTGAAAAACTTTTTTGCTGGCATTACACTTAACTTTGAAACACCTTTTAAAAGAGGGGATTGGATCGAGATAGGTGGCAACAGTGGAGAAGTCATAGGGATGTCCTGGAGGGCAACAAAGATAAAAACTATTGAAGGGAATTTTATCATCATCCCAAACGCTATCATATCACAGGATAACATCACCAACTATTCAGTGCACCAAAGGATGCTTGCCAGATATGTTGAAGTTGGTGCACACTACCGGTATCCACCTAAACTCGTAAAGGATATAATAAAAAAAGCAGTTTTTTCAACTGAGGGTGTACTTAAAACACCTGAACCAGTTACAAGATTGATCAAATTCAACGATTCCTCAATAGACTACCAATGCAAGTTCTGGATAAGGGACTATCCTAACCTCTATAATATAGAGGACGCAGTAATGTCAAAGATATGGTATTTCTTCAAGGAAAATGGCATTGAGATACCCTTTCCCATACGGACTATTTATTCATATAAAGGTACCGAAGTTAAGAAAAAGGAAACCGGAGAAATTATTTCACTTCTCCAGGAAGTTAAAATATTCTCTCCACTTACAAAACAGGAAACTACCAAACTCGCTGAAAAATTCATACTTGGCTACTTTGCAAGAGGAGAAAAACTGATAGAGCAAGGAAATGAAGGAAGGACATTTTTCATAATTAAAGAAGGAAAGGTCTCTGTGAATGTTAATATTGCAGATAAAATGAAGAGGGTTAAATACCTGGGGACAGGTGACTTCTTTGGAGAAATGTCACTTCTAACAGGTGAAAAAAGGACAGCTACAATCATTGCGGAGGAAGAAACGGAAGTACTGATTCTTGATAGGGACGATTTCGCTCTTATCCTGAAGAAAAAACCTGCTATTGCAGATGAAATCAGTAAAATCCTTGTACAGAGAAAAGAGGAGTTGACTGAAAAAACAAAAATTGAGAAATCCAAAAAAACACAGGAGAAGAAATCCGAAGAACGGTCAATTCTTAAAAAGATTATGAAAGTCTTTGGTCTGAAGAAACGAAAATGATAAAGGTCTGGATAATTATCTCAAGGCCTTTTAATATAGTAATAACAGGATGTGCGGTATTTATCGGTGGTCTTTTAACGGGAAGTATTTATCCTTTATCTAAAATAGTTCTTGCTGTATTTTCAGCAGCGTTTATCTGCGCAGGTGGAAACGTGCTGAATGATTACTTTGATGTCAAAATTGACAGGATAAATAAACCAAAAAGACCCATCCCAAGCGGTAAGATAAAGAGAAAAGCCGCACTTATCTTCTTTATCATATTAACGTTAGCAGGACTAATTATCTCCATTTTCATTACCATAAAAGCTTTACTCCTTGCAGCTTTTGCAATATTGCTTTTGCTGATTTACAACGGATACTTAAAGAGAAAAGCAGGCTTTATTGGAAATATCACAGTCAGCACTACTGCCGCTCTATCCATACTCTACGGGGGATTAGCCGTAGAAAGAATTGAAGGTACTCTTTTCCCCGCTCTCTTCGCTTTTCTTTTCCATCTTGGAAGGGAGATAATTAAAGACATCGAGGATGTCGCAGGCGATAGGATAGCAAAATCTTGCTCAATTCCAACTTACCTTAGTCTTGAAAAATCATATTTCCTCGGCTTTATCCCGCTTTTTTTACTTTTTATAATAACACCACTTCCTTACTTTCTCAATATATACAATTTCTTATATTTACTCCTTGTGATACCACTGGTTAATCTTTTACTTCTTGTCTCGTTTTTCTATTTCAGAAAAAAACTCGATCCAAAAAATCTTCATAAGCTGAGTAATATCATAAAACTCGGAATGGTCTTCGGACTTCTCTCCCTCATCGTCGGAACGCTTTAGTATCTTCTTTACTAATATATTGATCTAAAACTTTGTTAATTTTCTTTGTTACCTGGGAAAATTATTGTTACTTCGAACCCGTGAATTCGAAGGTGAAAACTAATAAAACAATTTTATTGACA
>JAGMEZ010000589.1 GCA_023127905.1 Caldifarciminota bacterium | reverse complement strand
TCCATCCCGCAACTTATAATCTTATTTGAAATTATGTTCATTTTCTTTTATTCATATTTAATTTCTTTCTTTGCGATCTTTGCGGTGAAATAAATCTCATTTCCGTAGCGTTGGGGCTCGTCCCCAACTATGTTTTCCCCGTGCTTTGTTTTCATCCTCTTATTTTTATTTCTAATCCAAATCGAAAACCAGAGAACCGCAAAATGGATAATCTCTCCAGTCCTGAACTAAACCTTTCCTTACCGGATTATTTACAATATATGTAGCAACTTTTTGATTATCTTCATCTTTTCGTAAAAAATGATCATAGAAGCTCTTTTGCCATATTTTCCCTTTAAAATTATGTTTCCAAGCAATACGTGTTGTTAAGTTTTTCAATCTTGAAATAAACTCGATAATACCTATCTGCTCAGAAGCACATAACAATAAATGGATGTGGTCAGGCATAATACAATAAGCATAGATAGGGATATTATTTTCTAAAGAAAATTTCTTCATTAGATCTAAACATTCTTCAGCTAATTTCTTATTGTTAAATATTGGTTTTCTTTTACGTGTGCAAATGGTAATAGAACAAGGTAAATCAGGGGTCTTATAAATTTCTGAATCTAAACGGATCTTTTTGTGATATTTAATTTTCATTGTTTATGTATTGTTTTTTTGTCGGGGATAAACCCCGACGCTATATTTCTTTGCCGAGGACAAGCCTCGGCGCTACATTTACGCAGTCTGAAGCCTGCGATTTTATTCATATTTAATTTCTTTCTTTGCGGTGAAATAAATCTCATTCCCGTAGCGTTGGGGCTTGTCCCCAACATTTTCAATTACTTACAACATCAATCTCAATTTCCTTATATGTTGTGTTGAATGCAAAATCTTCTGCAACTACCTTAAGAGAATACCTTCCTGTTGGAAGGTTCCTTGGAATTCTTAAAATACCTGTACTTGCAAGATACTTAGAATTATAAACGAGAGAAAAAGGCAGGCATCCATCAACTGATGCCTCTATCCTCTTTGTATCTTTACTCGCATACACCTTTAGTAAAATTTCTTCGCCTGCAGTGAGCATGGAGTTGGGAAGCTCAATTCGCAATACGGGTGGTTTCCTATCTATAATAAACGTTTTCTTTTCTTTATATATATCTCCCTCTTTGTCTTTCATTATAAGAACTGCAGTATACCTACCATCTTCTGTATTCGAAGGAACAAGAAACCTCACCCTCCAGAGTCCCTCGTCTTCGCGGTAGACCATCCTTTTAGTTAATCCAAAAGGGAATATTGCTACAATATCAACAATGTTTGTATCCGCCCTGACAATTAGAACTGGATCACCGGGTCTTATGATGCGTGGTCTTAAAAGTGCCCTTGGTGCGGCAAGGAAAGATGTATACGGAGTAACAAACTTATACTGCTTTGATAGCGCAATAATCTCTTTCACCCATTCATCCTTCTCACCTTCCATTCTTATTTTTTCAAGTAGATAATCAACTCTTTTCTTTGCCCATATCCTTCTCACTTCTTTATACTTTTTATCCTCTTCAGGAAAAGAAAACGTTTTCTTCACACTTCGCTCTTTTCCTTCATGAGAAAATTTTATGTGAACTTTTCCTTTTTTTACAGGCTTTAAATATTTCCCTGTAAACGAAACGCCATTTCCATTGAAAACAGACTGTATTCCCTCGGGATAGACATTAGAAAAAACAGACGAAGGTGAAAGTGTGAGTCTGACATTGCTGATTTTTCCTCCCCCAATGGTCTCAAAAAATAATTTTAGTTTTTCTTCATTCATCGTTCTGAACCAAAGATAAGCACCACCTGTATTTGTTGCAAGTTTTTCAAGGAATGTATTGTTTGGATTATCTCCTATACCGAGAATAAAAAGAGGGGGGAGACCCTCCGCTATTTTGAGCAATTTTTTGTAATCTATCTCTCCTATGGTAGGATATCCATCTGTGATAAGAACAGGAATTATCTTTTTTTTCTTTCCCAGACTATTTAACACACCTTCGATATTCGTTCCACCTGTAATGTATTTTGATTTTATAAAAAGAAGTGCTTCATCTCTATTATTCTGACTATTTATCGAGGGCTTTTTCCACTTACAATCCAAATTATCGCTAAAACATGTAATATTAATCTTGTTTTTCTCATCTATCATGTTGAGAAATCGCATAAGAGAAGAATATGCAACCTCAAGTTCTTTCCACATCATAGAAAGTGAGTTATCAAAGAGGAATAGGTAATTGCGGTCAACTATTTTATTTTTAGAACTTTCCAGAATATTAAACCCTGTCCTCAGTACAAAAAAACCAGTCTTCGGGGAAGGAATACCATCAAGGTAGAAATACTCACCCCTCTCTTCAATGTCTCTGAATGTCAGCAGTTCAATAGATACATCCTCGAATACTTCTTGAAAAGAGATCATCAAGTCTTCACTAAAATTCACATTTTTTGATTCAAGCTGGGCGACAATTTTATTCTCACTCTCTTCAATAATTTCTAAAGGATACGAGACAGACGTGTTCAGGAAATCCTTAATCGGGAGTTTGTCCTCAATTATTATTGAGATCGAAAGGGACTCTGCTCTTTCTTTCTCATACAATGTTGGTTCAAGTGGAAAATCGTAAAAAACCTTTGTTTGATTAAGCGGGAGATCTTCCGTATAAAAAAGCTCTATCCTTTTCGTCCCATAAGCTGGAATTGGTGCAACATTCACGCTGAAATAATTAACCTCATGTTCCAATCCCGCCCTTTCGAGCAACCCGGGATCGATAGCCTGCCAAACAAGCCTTTCGTATATTCTTCGAGCCTTCTTCTTCTCCATAATTATTCCCGGTATCCTAACGCCGTCCTCCCAGATAGCAAAATCTTTAATCATCGCTATTTCTGGAATTGTGAAGATATACTGTCCTTCAAGAATCTTATCCGTATAGTTCCTGTAAACTTGAAGTACCTTTGTTTCGGCAATTCTGTCTATAATTGTGATATTGACTTCCATCCTGTTAAGTGAGAGGATAGAAGGATCGGGATAATCACTAACAGTAGAGGGAATAAGAACACCTGCATCACTTAGCAATAAGGATGGTAATAATCCAATAAGACAAAACAATAATATTGATTTTTTCATACATTAACCTCCACGCTTAATTCCAAACCCAACTATAAGAATGCTTCATTTGAAGACTGATGACCATAGACAGTTAATCTTTATCTTCTTTTCTGTATTCATGTGTTACTTTATCCTTTTTCCTTTAACCTTTATCCTTGGCAGCATCCTCTGTCTACTGTTTACTGTCTTCTACCTACTCCTTACTCCTTACTACTTACTCCTTACTATCTTTCCACTGTCCAGTGGCATTTCTTTCGACTCAATCCTGTAAAGCCCCTGCTCTGTTCCAATATAAAAATATTCTTCGTCAGCAAAGACTGCTGTAACATCATCGAGCGGAAAAATACCCTTTAAGAACTTTCCTTTATTATTTTTTTCGTTATAGACAAAAAGACCGTTTTTACATGTACCTGCAAGCAGATATGGTTCTTTACAAAATAAACTGTTATGATTTATTTCTGCTTCACTTGTTTCTTCAATAGTTTTAATACCTTTCTTTTCCAAATAAGAGATACCACCACCATAGGTACCAATATAAATCCTTTCTCCTGCAACAAGAAGTCCATTTATCCAGTTACATTTTAACGATGAATTAGCAGACGTGACGTTTTTGAAAGAATTTCCATCAAATATGGATATTCCCCCTAATGTTCCGAGTATAATTTTTCCCTCTGAATATGCTATCGAGTACACCCTGTTGTTTATAAGTCCTTGAAACGAACCAAAAATTTTACTCTCAAATCGATTAAGGTCAAGTATACCAAACCCCTTTGAAGTACCGACAATAAGTTTTTTCTTCATCAAAAAGATTGCATTCACAAAATTGGAAGGTAATCCATCTATCTTTTTTACTCCTTTCTGACTTAAAAGAAAAAGACCGGAATTTGTTGCAATAAACAGTTCGTTTTGAGCACCGACAATCTGGTTTATCTCGTTTACATTCTTTCCTATTTCCAACTGACGTAATCCATTTGATTTCAAAGAAAAACACCCATTCTCAAATGTCCCTATAAAGAGTTCGTTTCCTTTTTTCAGTATTGAGGTAATGTACATTAAAGGAATATCAATATAAGGTTTATAAAAACAAGACCACTTTCCATCTTCAAGAAGAAAGGCACCATCGCTTGTTAAGGCAAATAATTTGTCGTTTATAACCCTTAACCTGTTAATTCGGGTACTTTTCTTTGCGATCCTGTATATTTTCTTTCCAACAATTACTCTTCCATCGAAAGTACCGCAACAGAGTTTTCCATTATATTCTGCAATGGTCGTTATGAATTCTCCTGCAAATTCAAGCTTTCTCTCTTCTCTTGTTACCCTCTCAAGTCCAAGCGGAGTTGCTATATATAAAACTTCTCCATTTTCTTTAATATCGTTTACTGCATCAATTTCTATTATACTATCTGTGAAAGTGGGAGTTCTAATATAAACCTTTCCATGTATTGTTCCTACAACAATACCATTTAAGAAATGTCTTACAATTTTCACATCTTTTATATCTTCTATCTTGCTAATTTTTCCATTACTCAAAAGATAGATTCCATTTGCAGCAGAAAGGAAAATGTCGGATTCTTTCGATGTAAAACTAAAAATCTTTCCCGTTCTTTTCAGGTTATATTTAAATAAAAGTTTCTCTCTCAGTTCTATTAGTTTTCCCCCTTCTGTAAGGGCTAAAATGTTGTCCTCACGATTATATAACTCAAGAAAACTATTTTCTGGTAAACCCCAGTTTGTATTGAACTCATCTTCAATCTTACAATCCTCTGAAAGAAGAATAATCCCTCCTGAGGTCGCAAGGTAATATTTTCTATTAAAAAAAACCATATCCCTTACATCAGCCTTGTTCACAAAAAGCTCCCACCCCTTTTTTTTCTTAAGTGGTATCTCAGAAATTTCTATCTTTTGGGGCTTTCTTTCTTCTCGAAGACGTGTGATTGTTTCCGATGATTGCACCATTACTCGTATAAAAATAATCGAAATAACAATAATAAGTAATATAAAAAGTGCAATAAGTGAATAGAGAATTTTATTCCTCATGTATTAAAATCTAACAGAATATGCTAACCAAGTCAAGAAAAAAGAAGGTGAATTATTGGGAAGAGAAGAGTAATCCCTAACACCAATGTGATTATAATGGTGTGTAGAAAAAATGAAAATTAGTCATCAGAATTTACTTTGTTGTTCTCGCAGGCGTAGTGATCTTATTCGCCATCAATTTCATGAGCAGTGGAGTGGAAATTGATGAGAGTATTGCCATAAAAACAACTGCTGTGAAAATTGTTCTGTTTATCACGCCATTTCTTAAAGCAATTTCTGCAATAATAAGCTCTACCGCTGCTCGACCGTTCATCCCAAAACCAACTGCCAGGGACTCAACGGGCTTTAATCCTGAAAG
>JAGMEZ010000588.1 GCA_023127905.1 Caldifarciminota bacterium | reverse complement strand
TAGAAAAACGGGCTGGAGCTGGAAGGATATTGTTGTAGATGCAGCCGGTATTGCTGCTGGATATTTTCTCTTCATAAAACTAAAAAAGTAAAATATTATTATGAATAAAATCTTTATCACACGAAAAATACCTGAAGAAGCAATTAAAATGCTCAAAGAAAGATATAAAGTTCACATCAACAGAGAAGACAGGCAACTAAGTAAAATCGAAATTATTAAAAGAGTAAAAGATATTGATGCAATACTCCCATTACTTACAGATAAAATCGATAAGGAAGTAATAGCTGCTACAAAATGCTTGAAGGTTATTGCTAACTACGCAGTGGGTTTTGATAATATCGACATAAAAGAAGCAACAAGAAAGGGAATTATCGTTACAAATACACCTGGCGTTCTCACTGAAGCAACCGCTGATCTTGCCTGGTCTCTACTTTTTGCAACTGCAAGAAGAATCGCCGAGGGTGATAGATTCATGAGAGATAAAAAATTCAAAGGATGGCAACCAACACTCCTGCTGGGTTATGATATTTACGGAAAGACTCTTGGAATTATTGGTACTGGACGCATAGGGACCGCTTTTGCTTTAAGGTCAAAGGGATTTAATATGAGAGTTCTATATTTCAGCCGGAGTAAGAATATCTTGATGGAAAAAAAACTGAAAGCAAAAAAAGTCACATTAAAAAAACTGCTCGCAGAATCGGATTTTATCTCACTCCACTTACCTCTAACAAAAGAAACACATCACCTAATCGAAAAAACAGAAATCGAATTGATGAAAAAAACAGCAATCCTCGTAAACACATCGAGGGGGGAAGTACTTGATGAGATTGCTCTTGCCAATGCTTTGAAAAACAATATTATAGCAGGTGCAGGGCTTGATGTTTTTGAAAGAGAACCATCAATTACAAAAAAGCTATTACAGTTGAAAAATGTCACCTTAACGCCTCATATCGGTAGCGCAACTTACCAGACGAGAACAAAAATGGCAATAATGGCAGCACAGAGTATTATTGATGTTCTGGAAGGCAAAACGCCAAAGAATATTGTCAATAAATAACTCCTCTCCTATTATGCAAGTAAGTATTGCATTCTATCTAATAACAAAAAGAGGATAATTTCGTAAGTTTCAAACAGCATTGTTTATTTTATTTTTTATGTCCTTAACGCTTTGCATTTCCTCTAATGTCCATCCATTTTTTAAGAATGAAATCGAATTGTTTTGCCAGATGGGGTCAAGATCATTAAAATTTTTAAACCTCTCCCAGTCACATGAACCTGGAACAGGTGAATATTCACTCACAAAAACTTTTGTCCCAAGATTCGCAGTAAATCTTAGGGTTGCTATTACATCATCAATACTTTCATCCATTCTTCCCGCCATTAGATAAATTCCTATATCGCTCTTTGAAATACCTGCTTCCGAAAGGTTTGAGATTGCCTTTATAATTTCTTCATTTGTTACTTTCCCGCCCGTTTTTTGTTGAAAGTTCTCCTGAGAACTTTCAAGACCAATTCGAATTGTTTTAAAATTGCTCCTGTAAAGAACCTCAGCAACATCTCTCGAAATAAATCGTGCATTAATCCCATTTGGTGTATGGAACCTAACTTTATAATCTCTTCTAATAATTTCTTCAAAAAGTGGTAGAAAATGTTTCTCACTGTTATAAAGAAGTGCATCATCATAGAAAGCAATATCATAAACTCCATAGTTTTTTACATACATATCAATCTCATTTAAGATCTTTTCCTTAGAAAGTGCAAAATAATTCTTTGAAAGAAGGTTTGAAACACAATAGGTACAATGAAAAGGGCATCCAATCGAGGTTAATAATGATATATAAGGAAGTTTTTTATAGAGATGATAGCCTGGAGAGTATGAATTGAAGAAATCATTAGGTGAAAACTTTTTATCTTCACCATCTCCAAGTTTAACAAGTAATGGAAAAAAATTTAATCCAGGTATGACTTCATCTGCTCCACTCTCCTTTTTAGCATGTTCGGTTAGAAGAGTTGGATAAATTCCACCAACTACTATCTTTGCTTTTGGTATTTCTTCCCTTAAAAGTTTAATTATATCAGATACTCCTTGATACCAGTATGTCATAATTGAACTAACAAGGATTATTTCAGAGTCAATTTCTTTTTTTATTTCTTGTTTGACAATAGAGTAAGGAATACCAAATCTTTTGTACCTTTTTGGAATTTCTTTTATTTCTACAGGCTTTTTTATCTCCTCTTCGTAGAATCTACCTGTCCCATACTGCTTTTCTAAAGTTTTAATTCCTGCGTTAATGAGCGCTGGATGGAATCGATCCATGCAATCGAGGAACGATAATGAATATCCTTGCTTTTCAAGATAAGATGCAATGTACAGCAAACCAAGGGGTTTTAACCAAAAGTCAAAAGCAGAAAAATCATAAATCCATGGATTGACAAGCAGTACCTTCAAAGAGGGCGGGGTTTGAAACAACAGAAGAAAAGCATACCTAACTTTAGTTTCTCCATTTCTTCAAGATATAATTCCTTGTATTTTTCACTAATTGGATCCGCAGGAGGAAGATCAACTTTTAGTGGATTTATCCACTTGCCGTACTTCTTTATCCCAAAATGTAAATGCGGACCTGTTGATAGACCTGTTGAACCAACATTTCCTATTACCTCCCCCTGTTTTACTTTAGCACCCGCAACTATCCCCTTTTTAATCCTGGAGAGATGACCATAGTATGTTTTAAAACTGTTTGGATGGTTGATCACAACAAGTTTACCGTAGCCACCCTTCCATCCCGCAAAAACAACATGTCCATCTCCAACCGAAGAGATAGGCGTACCATTTGGTGCTGCGAAATCAACACCATAATGCGGGCGTCTTACCTTCAATATTGGATGCAAGCGTCTCAAAGAGAAGTATGAACTTATTCTCCGATACTGCAAGGGAGTCTTCAGAAGTTGTTTGCGTAATGAATTACCAACTTCATCATAGTAGTCTTCTTTCCCATCAAGATCCATAAAATAGAATGCATAATATGTTCCTATCTCACCTTTATAGGAAGCTGCAATAATCCTTTTATTCCTTATAAAATTATTTTTGAAAAATTCCCTTTCAACAATAATTTCAAACGTGTCACCATTCTGAACTTCTGTTAGAAAATCAATAACCCATGCAAATATATCAGCATAATCAAAAACAAGTTCATGTGATTCGCCAATCCCAAGGAAGGTTTCGTATAAACTACTTGAAACTGTTCCTGTAATCGTTGATATTGCAATCGATGGTGGTATCTCAATCTTTTCAGCCTTATAAAACGTATCTATCTTCGTCACAGTGAATCTCATGAAAATATTTTTTACATAGTCTAATTTTAGGAAGTTTTCATCTAGATCTTTGAAGACTATGATTGAATCACCTGGCATACAGCTTCTCATATCAAGATACTCCTTCAGGCATTCTGTAATTTTATATCTTTCGTTGCTCTCTATAGCCATCTCCTGAAGGATATAATCAATATTTTCACCACTCTCCAGAACACAGCTCAATTCAATTCTAACCTTCTCTGTCTTAATTTCGGGATTGGAATCCGGGATGGTAGTCCCGCGACAGAATGGAAAAAAAACTAAAATAAATAAAAAGAAAATCCTTTTTATACATTTTTTTCTAACTTTCATAAACTCTCTATTAACATACTTTCCTGGATTATACAAGAATAATTTTTTAAATAATAGAAATTCTGAGGAAAATTTATACAAGAGCTCTATTGTTCAACAATTATGTTAGAAATAAGAGATATAATTTCTTCAAGTTTCTTTGATATAAGAATTTCATGAATTATGTCTTTTGAGGTAGTAAATCCTTTAAGGTAGTAAACTACATGCTTTTTTAAACGTCCAACAGTTCTCTCCTTACCAATATTCTCTTTCATCAATTCAATCTGTTTCAAAAAAACCTCTATCTTTTCATTCATAAGAGGTTCCTCTCTTAATCTACCATTCTCTATTAAATCCTTTATCATTTTGAAAATCCATGGTCTACCAAGCGCTCCTCTTCCAATCATTACTGCATCAACTCCCATATCATCACGGAGATACATCACATCTTCTGGACGTGTAATATCTCCATTTGCAACAAGAGGAATTGAAATATTATTCATAATATCTTTATAGACAGACCAGTCTGCCTTCACGCTGTAATTATCACATGCTCTCCTTGCATGAACAGTGAGAAAACATATTCCACAACCTTCAAGAACTTTAGATATCTCAAGAGAATTATCTTTATCCCAGCCAACCCTTATTTTTGCTGAAACAGGAGTGTTAACTGATGAAACAACTGAATTAACTACATCTTCCATCTTTTTTGTATCTTTAAGAAGTGCCGCCCCAGCACCTGTTTTTATAACCTTCTTAACAGGACATCCAAGATTAATGTCTATGACATCAGGATGAAAATCTGTCTCTATAATTTTAGCTGCCTCTTTCATGCTTTCCGGACTTGATCCGAAAATCTGAATTGAAATTGGTCTTTCCTCATCACAAAAATTTAGATATTCCATACTTCTCGCCATCCTTCTCTTTACTCCTTCCGACGACACCATCTCTGAGCAAACGAGCTCGGCACCAAAGGATTTACAAATTCTTCTAAAATATGTATCAGTAACCCCGGCAAGAGGCGCAAGTATCAAGCCATGACGAAATTCTGTATTACCAATCCTCAGCATATTAAATGGCTTTTACTTCTATTTCCTTATTCTGATTATTAAAAATATTCCAATTGCTGCGAAAATTATATTTGGTAGCCATGCAGCAAGTACCGGTGGAACATTTCCTTTTATCCCGTATGCTTTGGAAACTTGTAATAGACCCCAGTAGATAAAACTAATTAGAAGTGATAGTCCAAATCCAAATGCAAGCCCACTTCTTCTTGTATCCGCCGAAAGTGGTGCCCCAAGTATGATAATTATGAATGTTACAAATGGAAATGAAATCTTTGTGTATAGCTCGACAAGAGCCTTTGAAGGATCCTTCCCTGTCTTTTTCAACTTTCCTACATAATTTTTTACTTCTGTATATTTCATCTCATCCAAGGATTTCATCCTTCTTGAAAAATCCTCTGGTTTCTCCTTAAGCTCAGGAAACTGTCTCTTCAAAAATTTAAAAACTCGCTGTTCAAGAGTATCGGTAAAAACTCTTAGGTACCCATTTTGAAATTCCCATACACCATCTTTCCAGACTGCCTTTTCTGCATCAATTCTTCTCACTATTTTGTGTGTTTTATCAAATTTTATGATACTAACTCTCCTTATTTCCTCTTTTCTTCCATCATATGTCTTAATTGAATACGTATAACCATTTTCTCCAAGATATTTAAGATTATTCTGAAGCCGGTAATCAATTGCTGGAAGCTTATTTATCTTTGTCCTTTTATGATTTCGAACTTTCTCATTTGCATAAGGAACTACCATTTCATTTATGAAGATTACAAAGATACTCAACACGAATCCTGCTATTAAATATGTTAAAAAAACTCTATTAAGACTTATCCCATTTGATTTCAAAGCCAGAATCTCAAAATTCCTTGCCATCATTCCAAGTGAGAAAAAAAGTGAAAGAAGTACACCAACAGGAAAAACTAGAACGGCAATAGAAGGAATCTGATAAAAGTAAAATAGAATAATATCAAATATTACAACCTTCTTTTCAATAAATTTTGAAAGATCATCAAAGAGATCAACAATGATGAATATAAATATAAAAGCAAGGAGAATAAAAACGAGTGCCTTCAAGAATTCCAACAATAGATACCTGTCAAGTATTTTCATAATACTTTATCTAACTTCTGTCCTCTGCTTACTAACTATTATTATAACCTCGTTTCAATCGTTAATTCGTTAATAACGTCCCGAAAGAATATTCTTTCGGGATTAATTCAACCAATGAAACGATTTTTCTACTTTTAATTTTCAATTCAGTATAACGTAGCAGCTTC
>JAGMEZ010000587.1 GCA_023127905.1 Caldifarciminota bacterium | reverse complement strand
GAACATCTCCAAAACGATATTGAGAAAATTGAGATACTAAGTAAGCCTACATCCATAGTTAATCTATTACGAAAGACGAATAGAGCCCTGAACGAGGGGAAACCAGAGTATGAAATACTTCCCAAGACAGAAGAGGAGGTAGCCCAGTATCTTTTGCTTCTGTCCATGGGAGGTTCGGATCAACTGGATAATATGGTTTCTTTTGACTATGACCAGGCATTGATTCAATCCCGTGTGTCAACCACTAAAAATTCAGAACGGAATAAAATGATTAATAAAGTAGAAGAGGCAATTGAAAAGCATTTTAACAGTAATAATGAGGTAGTATTAACAGGTTCGCCAATATTAGCACACAACATGGTTAATCTGATGATAATAGGTCAACTACAGAGCTTAGGTTTAGCAATTCTGTTAGTTTTTATTCTGATGGTTATCATCTCCCGATCATTAGCTTATGGCATGTTCTGTACTATTCCTATAATGCTCACGGTAATTATGAATTTCGGGATAATGGGCTGGTTCAAGATACCGCTTGATGTCGCTTCAGCAATTATTGCCAGTATCGTTATCGGAATCGGAATAGACTACGCCATTCACTTCTTCAGCCGCTACAAGGAAGAACTTGCTATTGGTAAGAGTGTAGAGGAAGCAATAAGGATTACCATATCAAATACCGGACAGGCAATCTTTTATAATGCCATTGCAGTAGGGTTGGGCTTTTTGGTACTCATATTCGCCTCTATGCCGCCCCTGGCTCGGTTTGGCTGGCTCATTGCACTAACAATGTTTTTTTCATCAATTGCGTCAATGACCGTGTTGCCGGCATTATTGCTCCTGCGAGATAGGCGCCTATCCATTTCCTCTCCCCCAAGGGGAGAGGATTAAGCCTGCCTTGAATCCCAGAAGTGTCATTCTGAACTTGGTTCAGAATCTCTTCGGGGTAGACCTATTTTAGTGGGTGAGGGGGAATAAAAAAACCATTAAAATCGGCGATAAGAAATAAGGAGGCAATTAATATGATGAGAAAACAAACAAAATGTGGAGAGAATTTAATGAAGGTGTTATGTATTATGGGTGCTGTGCTTATCCTTATTGATGTGGTTGGCGAATTCATTACATATATAGATTTGGGGAGGTGGCCTTTCTTGTTCGGAACAATTTTCTATACTGCGTTGAGCTTATTAATTATCTTTATGTGCATAAAGTCAAATAAACCAATATTCAGAGGATCGGTTATATTAATATCAGGGGTTGTTATTCTAATTTTAGGGATAATTAGGTTAATGGTTTGCGAACATATTGTATTGTATAATTATATATGGTGGATAGTTATACTTACCATAATTGCTGGAATTATGGTGATAGTCGCTGGAATAAGTTTTAGACGACTCAACAGGGATTAATATGACAAAAAAACAAACAACAAGATGCGGACTTTATCCACATCCGAATTAAAAAGGAGGTAATAAGCATGAGAACTCAAATCAAAAACACCTGCCTGTGCGTGACAACATGCAGACAGGTTGGTGCTCTTATGGTCGGTGTAGTTATAGTCTTGCTGATATTCGTTACGTCAGTTGGCGCACAGGAGTTGACCGGTGATGAAATCCTCAAAAAAGAGGATGAAAACCGTGCAGATTCTGAGATAAGCATCAGCGAGATGACCATCGTCCATAAATCAGGTGCAAAACGTGTAAGGGAAATTAAGGCATGGATGAAAGGGGACGACTCGACTCTGGTGAAGTTTCTTGCACCTGCTAATGTTAAAGGAACTGGTTTTCTTTCAGTAAATGATAATGACTGGCTCTATCTCCCAGCATTGGGGAAGGTTCGACGCATCGCAACAAAAGAAAAAGGCGGAAGCTTTATGGGCAGTGATTTCAGTTATGATGATGTTGGGGGTTATTCCTGGGAAGAAGACTTTCACGCCAAATTACTCGACATAGAGATGTATGAGGAAGATGATTGCTATATTCTGGAACTTATCCCCAAAAACCCTGAGGATATAAGCTACAACAAACTAAAAAGATGGGTGAATAAGGAGAACTTTTACTCAATGAAGACTGAATATTATGATATACATGGAGACCTGTTCAAGATTATGTATCCATCTAAGTTTGAAAAGATAGAAAAATTCTGGATACCAAAGAGGATAGAGATGCAAAACGTGCAGAAAGGAAGCAAAACCATAATCGTTATTAAGGAAGTTCAATTGAACCCAGAAATTCCAGACCAGATGTTTACTACACGTCAACTGGAAAAAAAATAAGGGAAAGATGTATATGAATAGAACAATTTACTTTTTGCTATTGGGGTTGTTTATATCCTCAGGTGATATCGAAGCTCAACCATCCCCTGAGATCGGCGGAGAAATAAATACACATCTGAATTTTGATTTGGATAACTCAGAGGAAATTTGGTCCAGGACAACTTTTAGATTAAAACTGGACAGTCAGGTGAATGATAATGCATGCGCTTATGCCAATTTGAAAATGTTCACCACAGAAACATTGCAGTTCGGTTGGAAGCTGAGCGAGGCATATGTGGACTATTATGTCGACAAGTTCGACCTACGGGTAGGTGTACAACAAATTTCTTGGGGAACAGCTTATAGCATTAACCCGACAAACAATATAAATCCATATGATCTAAGTGAAAAGGCAGCCTTTATTCCTGAAGAAAAATTGGGTGTATCAGCAATGAGAATTAAATACTATCCCGTAACCAATCTTGCTTTAACTGGTATTCTCATCCCTTACTTTGTTCCGGCACTTGAGGTTCCTGGCGTGTCACTCCCTGAAAAGACATTAGAAAACTCTGAATATGCCTTAAAACTTGCAGTTCAATCCATTATGGGATGTGACTTTTCTGCAAGTTACTTCAAGGGCAAAGAGGATTATCCCTGGATAAATGGACAGTATCGTGATGTCGAAATTTACGGAGGAGATGCCATTGGCACCATCCGGGAAATTGCTCTCTGGGCAGAGGTCGCTTACGCACAACCAGAGGAAGGAGATTCTTACTATGAAGTAGCAGTAGGAGGTGAATACACTTTTGGAAATGACCTTTACTTTATGAGTCAGTTGTATCACAGAAGCTATCCAGAGAACAAAGAAAACTACCTGATGACAGTTGTGAGGTATCCCTTTTGGGATGTTCATACCTTACAGCTCGGTTTGGCGTATGAAACTGAAAATGAAATCTTTATTACCTTCCCCGAAATTACTCTATCTTTAGCAGATGCTGTTTCCCTGAAGATAGGAGGGATGTATATCAGCGAACAAGAGAAAGGCTCCTTATTGAACCAGATTAAGAATATGCTATTTCTTGAGTTAACATACTGCTTTTAATTTTTTTAGATGCTTATCTATTTAATTGCAATTCAGACAATAGAGCATGCATTCTTATAAATTCTGTTGTCCCTTGTCATGCTAACCTGAAAGTGTTATGCTGAATCCTGAAAGTGTCATGCTGAACTTGTTTCAGCATCTCTTCAGGACAAGCTTGTTTCAGCATCTCGGTTTTTAGACCCTGAAACAATACTGAAACTAGTTCAGCAAAGGGTTCAGGGTGACAAGATAGATAAAAGAAATTAAGCAGATAGGTGTTTTGTTGAATTCTGTTGGGCGGGGTAAGAAATAGATGTTGAATAATTCATCAAAATATGATATAGAGATTTATGTCGAGGGAACAGTACTGTCAATTAAGAAAGGAGTAATTGTGAAAAGGATAGTTTTTCTATTATTTCTACTATTTGGAAGTTTTACATATGCGACTGAGGTGGGGAAGATTGCTGGCGTCGTGGTAGATAGAACTACCAGACAACCACTACCAGGAGTGAATGTAAGTATCCTTGGAACCGAAATGGGAGCAGCCACAGACATTATTGGAAGATACTTGATAGAGAATATTCCAATAGGTGAGTATTCTATTCAGGCGAACATGATGGGTTATAAGCCATTGGTGAAGATAAGGATTTATCCCATTCCAAATAGGACTATTTCAATCGATTTTGAATTGGAGCAGACCATACTGGAGATGAAAGGAATTACAGTTACCCCTGAATATTTTCCCAAAGAGAAAGATGCTGTTGTATCGAGTCATAAATTTTCTTTCCATGAAGCAAGAGGAAATCCTGAGGGTTATAATGTTCAGCGCATGCTTGCCTCTCTTCCTGGAGTTGGATCAGTGGAGGATTATAGTGCGCAACTTATCGTAAGAGGTGGAGACCCTGATGAGAACCTCTGTTTAATTGATAATGTAGAGATTGGAAGCCCGGTTCATTTTGGTTGGTTTGGAGGAGAGGGAGGAAGTATATCGATCATTAATACCGACCTTGTGAAGAGTATTGGTTTCTCATCCGGAGGTTTCCCTGCAAAATATGGGGATAAACTCTCTTCTTTTATGGATATTCACTTAAAAGAGGGGAACAGAGATAAATTAGAGGTAAACTTCGATTTCAATATGTCCCGAATGGGGTTTGACCTTGGTGGACCAGTTACCCAAAAAGCATCCTACCTTTTCTCTTATGGAAGAAGTTATCTTGAATTACTTGATAAAATTTCAGATATTGGAAATGTAATACCAAAATATGATGAAATCTGGGGGAAAATTGTTTATGAACCATCATACAGAGATAAATTTTCAACTCTTGGGTTTATGACAATAGATAGGATGACAGTTCCAAAATCCGAAATGGGGAGGGATGCGAAAGGTGATCTGATATGGAATGGAGAAGAGGGTGTAGTTAGCTTAAGTTGGCGAACACTTGTTTCTGATAGAGGGTTCTCATCTCTTGCTATCTCAGGTATTTCACATAGCCTTGACCTCGATTGTGAAAATACATTTGGAGTGAATTCTACTCAATCTCAAATTACAATCAGAGAGAATTTCACCTATCGTTTTTCTTCTAAAATTGATTTCGAAGCAGGTGGCAGTTACAAGTATCTCAATTTTGACTGGTACTCATTCTTTGCTCCTGAAACAACCTCTACAGGTATACCAATTCCTGGTGAAACAATTTCAGAGATGAAAAATTCATATAAGGTTGGCTCGTATATACAAACAAGTTTTTCTCCTTTTCCGATATTTCAGATAAAACCAGGGGTGAGATATGATTACTTTGATTTGAACACCGAAAGCGTAGTTTCTCCACGGATAGGATTTAAACTTTCACTCTCGGAGATTACTTTTTTAAGCTTTAGCTACGGTGAGTTTTATCAGTTTCCATCATATGAAAATTTGTTATCAAACAACCTGAAATCCAAGCACGCTGTCCATTATGTTGTAGGAATCGAACATCTTATAACACCTAATACTAAGCTAACTATAGAAGGGTATACGAAGAAACTGAATAATTTGATTACCGCTGTATCTGATTCAACCCGTTATCTCGACAATTCGGGTGAGGGCTACATAGATGGAGTGGATATTCTTCTTCATAAAAAGCTCGCAGAGAAGGTTTTTGGAAGCGTAAGTTATTCATACTCCATGTCAGAAAGGAAAGACCGTTGGGGAGAAAGAGACTATTTTAATGGAGAGTACTATTCTGATTGGGATCAGCGAAATATATTCACGATAATTGGAGGATATCAATTTTCAGATAATTTAGAGTTAACCATCAAATGGAGATATGCATCGGGTAGACCATATACACCGGTTGATACCACGGATAAATGGCAAGATCCTGTAACCGGAAAATGGTACATAGAAGAAGGTCCCATAAATTCAGCAAGATATCCAGCATATCACAGATTGGATTTCCAAATAGCCCAAAGACACATATTCAAGGGTTGGAGTATAGTGACATATTTTAATATTCAGAATGTCTATAATCGCAAGAATATACTTGAATATTCCTGGAACGATGACTTCACTGAGAGAGAAGAACTATACCAGTTTCTATTTATGCCAGTGGGTGGAGTGACCATAGAGTTTTAATTTGGTTTAATAGGGGCAGCGCTTCTTTTTCTCTGTTTATTCGTTTCCCTTATGATGCTTTATTACATTACCTTTTGCTACAAAAATAGTGTCTTCTGCTATATTTGTTGCTAAATCCGCTATACGCTCCAGATCCCGAGATATTAGTATTAGATTCAGTGCACGATCTATTACAGAAGGATCACTCATCATATAAGTCAATAGTTCTCGGGTAATTTGGTCAAGAAGTGCATCAACTACTGAATCATTTTCACAAACTTCAATAGCAAGCTTACTCTCATTTTTAGCAAATGCATTGAGGCTTTCTCTTAACATTTTGCAGGCATTCTCAGCCATCCTGGGTATATCAATCAAAGGTTTTATCTTCGGTTTTGATATTAAGTCCAGTGCTCTTTCCGCAATATTTACTGCATGGTCGCCAATTCTCTCAAGGTCTTTGTTTATTTTAATTATCATAATTATAGTTCGTAAATCTGATGCTTCAGGTTGATACAATGCCATCAGATTTATTGCATCTTCTTCGATTTCCATCTCAAGGTTATTTACTTTAGGTTCATCTATTTTTATAGTTTCTTTCGCAATTGACTCATTTTTCTCTACCAGTGCTCTTGTACTCTTTGTAACCATTTCTTCTACAAGTCCTGCTTGGCTAAAGAGTTTTTCCTTAAGCTTAACAATTTTCTGTGTTAACATTTCATCGCTCCTTTTATTAACCAAACTTCCCTGTAAGATAATTCTCTGTCCGCTTATCTTTAGGTGCTGTAAATATCTGGTTAGTTTTATTAAATTCTATTAGTTCTCCTAACAACATAAAAGCAGTGTAGTCAGAGACTCTTGCTGCTTGTTGCAGATTATGTGTAACGATTATAATAGTATACTTATGTTTCAATTCTTCCATTAATTGTTCAATTTTTGCAGTTGAGATGGGATCAAGCGCAGAGCAAGGTTCATCAAAAAGCACTACTTCCGGTTCAATTGCTATTGCCCTTGCAATGCAAAGTCTTTGTTGTTGTCCACCCGATAAGCTGAAAGCATTCTTATTGAGACAGTCTTTCACTTCACCCCAGAGTCCTACATCAATAAGTGAATCATAGACTCTTTCTTCTATTTTGGTTTTATTCTTCCATCCATGAATCTTTAAGCCGTATGTTACATTCTCAAAAATGGTTTTTGGAAATGGATTTACTTTCTGAAATACCATCCCTACTTTCTTCCTCAAGCTAAACACATCTTTCATATCTTTATATATATCTTGTCCATCAAGTATCACCTCACCTGTAATCCGTGTTCCATCTATAAGTTCATTTAATCGATTAAACACACGCAGAAACGTTGACTTTCCACAGCCGGAGGGTCCCATTATAGCAGTTACAGCATTTTCTGAAATTGAAATATTGACATTTTTTAATGCATGACAATCTCCATACCATAAATTTAAATCATTTGTAATAATTTTATGATTTACCATTTCTTAGCCCTCCTACCTCGAACCCGTATCAATATTGCTATAGAGTTTATTCCAATAACTAAACAGAGAAGTACTACTGCAGTACCATAGGCAATTGGGACTTGATATTCCGGTGCTGTCCCTTCTGTCATCAAGGCATAGATATGATAAGGTAAAACCATAACTTCGTCAAATATAGAACGGGGAAGTAGTCTCTGGTAAAATGTTGCGGCAGTGAACAAAATTGGTGCGGTCTCTCCTGCTGCTCGCCCTATTCCAAGTATTGTCCCTGTTATAATTCCAGGCAGAGCAATAGGGATAATTACTTTTGTTATTGTTTGCCATTTGGTTGCTCCAACTGCAAATGATGCCTCTTTAAACTCTGTTGGAACTGCAAGAATTGCTTCTTCGCTTGCTTTTATTATTACAGGAAGAATCATTATTCCAAGTGTAAGAGCCCCTGAGAGTATTGATACACCAAAATTGAAGAATTTCACAAACACAGCCAATCCAAACAATCCAAATACTACAGAAGGGATACCCGCTAATGCATTTACACCTACTTTTATTGTTGTTATGAATCTTTTGTTTTTTGCATACTCTGTGAGATAAATGGCAGATAATACTCCTAATGGCAAAGCAAAAATTACAGTTCCTATAGAAAGGTAAAGAGTACCGATAATTGCAGGAAAGATACCTCCTTTAGTCATTCCTGCTTTGGGTGCTGCAAGCAGGAATTCGATATTCAATACTCTGAATCCCTTGACCAAAATAAAAATAAGTATTGCAAGGAGAGAAGTAATGACAAAAAAGATTGATATTCTCAACGCAAGCAATCCTAAAAATTCTATCTTTGTTCTCATTTTTTCTTGAATTTTTCTGTGATTAGGCTCAATCCAAGCGTTATCAGAAATAG